>JALSQY010000461.1 GCA_026985035.1 Methylothermaceae bacterium | reverse complement strand
TTTTCCACAAAACCTGTGGATAACTTTGTGAACAAGTTGATAAAAAAGGCCTGAATCACGCTTTAATATTGATGTTTCATCAAATTGTAAAATAACTGGACACCCTTTGTTTTCGATAAAAATCAAATAGTTACATAACGATCCGCTAGCAAAAAAAACTTAAAAAGGCTTGACATCCTCTTTTGGCCCCGAATTTTTGACTGTGAATAAATGTATTGTTACCACTTGCTTTTCCACCCATTTGCCGTCACTCAGGCAAAAAATTGCAACCATTTCAGGTAAAAAACCGGTGAAAGACAAGGCTTCCACTCCCAGACGGGAAATTCCCGGGCTCACAGTGCTCAAATGGATCAGTGGTTGAAGAAAAGCCTGCGTAGATGGTAGCGCCCGGACAAAATTTGTGATTCAGGGACCGTTAAACTGAAGTGGCCCTATAATGACATCCCTCTCGCAGACTCGACCTGGATGTTTGTCCGCCATGCCGCTCATCAAGCCACCCCACGAGAAATTAAAAAAATATACACTCATCGCCACCTTGTGCATCGGGGTATATGCCGCCATCGGCTTTCTGTTGATTCCCTGGCTTATCCGCTGGCAACTCCCGGCGCAAATCCAAAAGCACCTGGGCCGCGAAAGCAGCCTCGAAAAGGTGTCATTCAATCCGTTCACCCTGGAGTTGAATCTGCATGGCTTCCAACTGCTGGAAGCCGACGGCCGGCCTTTTGTCCGTTTTGACCGGTTCTATGTGAACTATGGACTCTGGGAGTCTCTCGCCAGGCTTTCCGCCGCTGTTCAAGAGATTTCCCTGGAAGCCCCCTACATCCATGTCGCCCGCTTGCCGGAAGGGCGCTTTAATTTCTCCGATCTGGCCAAGGGGGAAAAAGCCCCTGAGCCAGAACCGGAAAAAGAAGAAGGATTGTTCCCGGTCTGGATTGGCCGCTTGGCCATCGGCAACGGGTACGTGCAATTCGAGGACCGCACCCTTGAGCCCGCGTTTCAAGAAAGCATCGAGGGTCTCGATCTTCAAATCACCGGCCTATCCACAAAAAAGGACGCCGTCACCCCCTACCAACTGGGGCTGTCCCTGGCTTCCGGCGGCAAGCTCGGGATCGATGGCAACACCGTGTTGGACCCTTTGTCGGCCCACGGAAAATTCGATCTTGCCGGAATCAATCTGAACAAGATCCAGGCTTATCTCCAAGACAGCGGCATTCAATTGCAGCAAGGCGTTTTGA
>JALSQY010000460.1 GCA_026985035.1 Methylothermaceae bacterium | reverse complement strand
AAAGACTAAAGGCAAGTACGATGAGACGGGAACGTAGCAATTTGGCGGTCATTGAAAATCCAGCTTTCAGCAAAAAGATACAGCCGGAAAAGAGCAAAAGGCTAAAGCTGCTCCAGGTGTTGCAAACCACGTTGGCTCTGGATCACCTGCTGTCTTTGTTTAGCGAAGAAATTCAGCAGTGGTTGCCCCACGATGGTTTCCGCTATCGCAATAAAAAGTTTTCCCTGGAGATCAGTGGCGGTAAACCGTCAGTGCACAGCTGCAACTATACCTTAACGTTAGATGATGAATTACTGGGCGAATTGACTGTTTTCCGCCGTAAGCGGTTCTCTGATGGCGAGCTTAAGAAGTTGGAAAACCTATTGGGCAATTTGGTTTATCCGTTGCGTAATGCGCTGATGTATTATCAGGCGCTGGAATCGGCCTATACCGATCCCTTAACCCGGCTCTACAACAGAACCGCTTTGAACGATGCTTTCCAAAGGGAATGGAAACTGGCACAACGGCAGCGGCAACCCCTTTCTCTGCTGGCGCTCGATATCGATTACTTCAAGAAAATCAACGATACCTATGGCCATGCCGCAGGTGATACAGCGCTGGTGAAAATCGCCGATATCTTGAAACAAACCGTACGCGCCAGTGATTTGATTTTTCGCCACGGCGGTGAAGAGTTTTTGGTATTACTCAACAATACCGGGATCGAAGGCGCCAAATTGTTGGCGGAAAGAATCCGCAAGGCAATAGCGGCAAAAGATTGCAGCGATATTGATCCCAACTTAGCCATCACCACCAGTATCGGCGTCGCCAGCCTGAATCATCCGGAAGAAACGCCCGAGCAACTGCTGAAACGGGCCGATGATGCCTTATACCGGGCCAAGCGCAATGGCCGCAATCAAGTGATGGCGGGATAATTGAACCGGGTTAGCCGGCCAGAGATTCCATACAAAGTTCCAGCGCCTGCTGCCAGTCGGGCAATTGCAGGCCAAAGGTATTTTTGAGCTTGTCGTTGTTCAGTACGGAATAGGCAGGCCGTTTTGCCGGAGTGGGATAGGCTTCGCTGCCAATGGGATTGACGAGCGCGGCTTTATTATCCAACAACCCCCATTGCAACCCCAGATCACGGATTTTACAAGCGAAACCATACCAACTGGTTTGGCCGGCACAAGTCAGGTGATAAATGCCTTGTTGTTGCTGTCCCTTGAATTGCTGTGCCAGAATTTGGGCGGTGGCTTCTGCAATCAACCGGCTCCAGGTGGGGCTGCCGATCTGATCGTCCACCACGCCCAATTGCTCTCTTTCCTTCATCAGCCGCAACATGGTGAGCAGAAAGTTGTGACCCCGTGCGCCATAGACCCATGCGGTCCGCAAAATCAGATAAGAAGCACCGCTGGAGACAATGGCCTGTTCCCCCGCGAGCTTGCTATGCCCATAAATACTTTGCGGATCCAAGGGATCTTCTTCTCGGTAGGGTGTTGCCGCGTCTCCCGAAAACACATAGTCAGTGGAATAATGAACCAACAAGGCACCGAGTTTCTCGGCTTCTTCCGCCATGACGGCGGGAGCAATGGCATTGATCTGTTCTGCTTGTTGGGGTTCTTCTTCTGCCTTGTCCACCGCTGTGTAGGCTGCGGCATTGACGATGGTATCGGGCCTGAAAGCACGGATGGCCGGGGCCAACGTATCGATTGAAGCCAAATCGACGGAAGGACTGGAGTGCCTGTCCAGAGCAATCACTTCCCCCAACGGCGCCAGCGTCCTGCGTAATTCCCAAGCCACTTGGCCGTTTCTTCCCAGGAGTAAAATCCGCTTCATGCCGGGAACAAAGGAAGTTCATCGCGGGAAAAATCTTTCAACCGTTTGCCTTTTTGGTCTTTGCCAGACAGTAAAGGCTCGCTGACGGGCCATTCGATACCGATGTCCGGATCATTCCAAAGCAAGAATTTTTCGGTTTCCGGATGGTAGAAATCGGTACATTTATAGGAAAACAGCGCTTCGTCGCTCAGTACGCAAAAACCGTGGGCGAAACCTTCCGGAACATAGAGCTGGTGGTGATTGTCACCCGAGAGTTCAACCCCGACCCATTGGCCAAAGGTGGGCGAACCTCCGCGGATATCCACCGCCACGTCAAAAACACGGCCCCGCAGGACTTGCACCAATTTACCCTGGGGGTGGGGATGCTGAAAATGAAGCCCCCGCAAAATACCTTGGCGGGACAAAGAAAGGTTGTCCTGGACAAAGTCTTTTTTCAAACCAGCGTCAAAATAACGTTGCCGGTGCCAGGTTTCCATAAAAAAACCGCGCTGGTCACCGAAAACATCCGGCTCAATCAATAACACGCCCGGTAAAGTTGTTTCCGTGATTTTCACCCCATGGCTCCCTGTTCCAATACATATCTGAGATAAGCACCGTAGCCGTTGTTTTTGAATTGACCGGCCATGCGATCCAAGTCTTCGGCGCTGATCCATTCATTCAAATAGGCAATTTCTTCCGGGCAACAGATTTTCAGGCCCTGGCGTTCCTCGATGGTTTGAATAAACTGGGACGCTTGCATGAGAGAATCGTGGGTGCCGGTATCCAGCCAGGCAATGCCCCGGCCCATTTTTTCCAGGTGCAGTATATTTTGTTCTAAATATAACCGGTTGAGATCGGTGATTTCCAATTCTCCACGCTGGGAAGGTTGTAATCCCTGAGCCAGATCACAAACTTGATTATCGTAGAAATAAATGCCGGTGACAGCCCAATTGCTGCGGGGCTGGGGAGGCTTTTCTTCCAGCCCGACGACTTTCCCTTGCGCGTCGAATTCCGCCACACCGTAACGCTCGGGATCCTTGACCCAATAACCGAAAACCGTGGCGCCCTTTTCCCGCTGACTGGCCTGGGCCAGAATTTGAGTGAGGCCGTGGCCGTAGAAGATATTATCCCCCAGGATCAGGCAGCTCGGATCGTTGCCGATGAAACTCCGGCCAATGAGAAATGCCTGCGCCAAACCACCCGGATGGGGCTGGATGGCATAGCTCAAATGGATTCCCCATTGTGTACCATCCCCCAACAGTTTTTCGAACAAGGGCGCGTCATGAGGCGTAGTGATGACCAGAATATCTTGTATGCCTGCCAGCATCAAAGTGGACAAGGGATAGTAGATCATCGGTTTGTCATAGACCGGCAGCAATTGCTTGCTGACCGCGATGGTCAGTGGATGAAGGCGGGTACCGGAACCGCCAGCCAGAATGATGCCTTTGCGCCGGCCGCTCATGACATCAACCCCAAGCGCTCGCGGCGGTAACTGCCGTCGGTGACCCGCTGACACCATTGCCGGTTATCCAGGTACCAACGCACGGTTTTGGCGATGCCGGTTTCAAAGGTTTCCTCTGGTTTCCATCCCAGTTCCCGCTGAATTTTGCTGGCGTCGATGGCGTAGCGCAAATCGTGCCCCGGGCGGTCTTCCACAAAAGTAATCAAGCTTTGATGAGGGCGGCAGGGAGAATCGGGGACCAACTCATCCAAAAGAGAACAAATGGTTTTGACCACTTCGATATTGGTTTTTTCGTTATTACCGCCGATGTTGTAGACTTCCCCAGGTCTTCCCGATGCCAATACCCGTTCGATGGCTTTGCAGTGATCTGCCACGAACAGCCAGTCACGAACATTCAAGCCTTCCCCATAAACCGGCAATGGTTTGCCTTCCAGCGCATTGAGAATCATCAGGGGAATCAGCTTTTCCGGAAACTGATAAGGGCCGTAGTTGTTAGAACAGTTGGTAGTCAAGGTGGGCAGATCATAGGTATGGAAGTAGGCTCGCACCAGATGGTCTGAACCGGCCTTGGAGGCCGAATAGGGAGAATTGGGCTGGTAAGGGGTGGTTTCGGTGAATTTGCCGGTCTTGCCCAGCGATCCGTAAACTTCATCGGTGGAGACGTGAAGAAACCGGAACCGGTTCTGCTGACTACCGGTCAGCGCCTGCCAGTAATTCCGGGCCGCTTCCAAAAGCTCAAAAGTGCCCACCACATTGGTTTGAATGAAATCACCGGGCGACTCGATGGAACGGTCCACATGGCTTTCGGCGGCAAAGTTGATAATTGCGTCAGGCCGGTAGCGATCCAACAATTCTCGAATCAACGTCCTGTCGGTAATAGAGCCTTGCACAAAAATATGATTCGGGTTGTCCATCACCGGCGCCAATGTATCGAGGTTGCCGGCATAAGTCAGCGCGTCCAGGTTGACGATGCGGACATCGCCCCGGGAGATCTGTCTGAGAACGAAGTTGCTGCCGATAAACCCGGCGCCGCCGGTTACCAGCCAGGTGGGTTGTGTCATCCTTTTCTCCGTTTCATCATGCCCTTGGAGGGGTTATAGCCCCACACCGCCAGGACCAAAAAAACCAATAGTGTAACCAAAGTATAGAAAAAGGCGTAGCGGTTAAACTGGCCGTAAAGGGCAAAGCGGATCAGTTCCACCGCTTGGGAAAAAGGATTGTATTGCGCCAGCCTGGCCAAAAGTTTGCTGGATTCTTGCAGTCGCCACAGAGGATAAAGGGCAGTGGACAGAAAGAACATGGGGAAGATGACAAAATTCATGACCCCGGCGAAGTTTTCCAATTGTTTGATGAACGACGACAGAAACATGCCCATGGCGCCCAGCATCAGCCCCGCCAGAATCAGGGCGGGAAAAACGTACAGGTATCCCACCGGTGGCGGCTGAATCTCATAAGCCCAGGCGATTCCCAGGAAAACATAAGCCTGCAAAAGAGATACGAAAGTGCTGGCCAATAATTTGCTCGACAGCAAATACCAGCGGGGCAGCGGCGCCACCAATAGAATCCGCATGCTGCCCATTTCCCGGTCATAGACCATGGACAGCGAGCTTTGCATGCCGTTGAACAGCAAAATCATGCCTGCCAGGCCAGGAGTGATGTATTCCTCGTAGAGGATGTAGGTTTCATACGGTGGAATCACCGCAATGCCCAAGGTGGAGCGGAAGCCTGCGGCAAAGATGAAAAGCCAAACCAGCGGCCGGACCAAGGCAGCGACAAACCGCCCCCGCTGATGCAAAAACCTGAGCAATTCACGGCCGACAATAGCGTTGGTGGCGCGCAGATAGTGCATCAGGCGCACGTGGCTTCCTCCGTGAGTACCTGGAATGCCTCACCGATGGTAGTGACGCTCACCTGTTCAATGACCTCATTCACGATACCCCGGGCGCGAATGGTGCCTTGATGGAGCACAATCAATTCGTCGGAAGGCTCGATCTCGTCAATCAAGTGGGTAGCCCATAGCACGCCGATCCCCTGCTTCCAGGCCAATTGATGAACATAGGCCACCAGCGCCTGGCGGCTGGGAATATCCAGCCCCACGGTCGGCTCGTCCAAAAGCAGCAATTTCGGCTGATGAAGCAAGGCCCGGGCGATTTCCACCCGCCGCCGGTAACCGCCACTGAGACTGCGGATCTTGCTGGTGCGGTAATCGGGCATTTCAAGCCGTTCCAGTTCTTCTTCTATGCGGCGCTTTGCCTGGCGGCGGCTCATGCCGTGTAAAGCCGCATGATATTTTAGATTTTGCGCGACCGTCAGATCCAGGTCCAGGGTCGGTTGTTGAAATACCACGCCCAGATCGGCCAGGGCCTTGCAGGGCTGCTTGCGGTTGTCGAATCCAGCGATACGGATCTGGCCCGTGGGGGAGTCATACAAGCGGGTAATCAGCGCGAACAGCGTGCTTTTCCCGGCCCCGTTGGGGCCTAGCAGAATGGTGCATTGCCCGGGTTTCACCGTGAAACTGACATCATCCAGGGCTTTTTTCTTGCCGTAGGCGAAGCTGACACATTCGACTTCAAGAGCAAAAGAAGTCATGGTTTGACCGCCACCCCCCAAGGATAATGCCCCACCGGAATGGATTTGATGGGTTTGAGCTTTTCCGTATCAATCACGGTCACGTCATGGCTGGCCCCATTGGTGGTGTAGAGCCGTTTGCCATCGCTGGAAAAAG
>JALSQY010000459.1 GCA_026985035.1 Methylothermaceae bacterium | reverse complement strand
ATTTGGCCTTTGGTCACATTATGACAGGAGCAGATGGTAGCACTCTCCGGCAGGGCATCAGGACCAAGACCGGTTGCGGCACCCTCGGTGCTTGGCAAAATAAGGGAATCGGGGGTGGCGGGCAGCTCAATGCCATTGAGGTAATATTGCAGCAGGGTATCGTAGGCACTACTGTCCCCCACCAGCACAGCTCCCAACAGATGCTTGCCATCCTCGCTGACGACGAGGCGCTTGTAAACTTCGTCATGCTCGTTTTTGTAAACATAACTTTGTGCCCCCTGGCTGTTGGCGTGAGAATCGCCTATGGTACCTACTTCCACACCCATGAGTTTGAGCTTGGTGCTCATATCGGCGCCAGTAAAGCGAGATTCTTTGCCACTCAGCAAGTCCACCACCACCCGCGCCATTTGATAGCCGGGCGCCACCAAACCGAAGATCCGGTTGTTCCACAAGGCACATTCTCCAATGGCGAAAATGTCCGGATCGGAAGTGCGGCACTGATCGTCGATGACAATGCCGCCACGGGGACCGACTTCCAGTCCCGCCTGACGCGCCAGTTCATCGCGGGGGCGGATACCGGCGGAGAAAACGATCAAGTCGGTTTCCAGCACATCCTCGTCTGCAAATTCCATCTTCAAGCGCTGGAACTTACCCTCGGCAATATTCTGTGTATTCTTGCTGGTGTGGACGCCAACGCCCAGCGCTTCAATCTTGCGCTGCAACATCGCCCCTCCCTCTTCGTCGAGCTGAACCGCCATCAGGCGTGGCGCAAATTCCACCACATGGGTTTCCAGGCCCAGATCCTGGAGCGCCTTGGCGGCTTCCAGCCCCAGCAAGCCGCCACCGACGACGGCACCAACCTTACTTTGTTCCGCGGCTCGCGTGATAGCCTCCAGATCCTCAATGGTGCGGTAAACAAAACAACCTTCGCGGTCATGACCTGGAACCGGAGGAACAAAAGGAAAAGAGCCGGTGGCCAGCACCAGAAGGTCATAAGGCACTTCGGCGCCTTTTTCGGAGCGTACAACTTTCCTAGTCCGGTCGATATCCACCGCTTTGTCACCCAAGTGCACGGTGACACCGTGTTGCTTGTAGAAATCTTCAGTCGTCAGGGCCAATTGGGCGGGATCACGAGTCTCGAAATAAGAAGTCAAATGGACCCGGTCATATGCAAGCCGTGGTTCTTCACAAAAGGTGATAAGTTCGTATTGGTTGGCGGCCTCGGTCTGTACCAGCGCCTC
>JALSQY010000458.1 GCA_026985035.1 Methylothermaceae bacterium | reverse complement strand
CAGCTCCGCGATGCAGTGAAGTCCGGTGGTAACCAACCCACGTATATCAGCATGATCCACCATCGCAAACTGCCTGGCCGTGCCCTGACCCAACAGGCTTCCATACGCAGAGAATGCAATGATGTGATGATACTTTGAGCACCGGGTTTATCCACCCTTTGCCCACAGCGACGCAAGAGATAAGGTTGCTCTGCCATGGACAAAGCGTGAATAAACCCTCAGCGGAAAATTGAAACACTTGACAGGTCAAAACATATCAGCCTGGATATTTCACCATTCCTAAGCAAGCGGCCATCTAGGCACAAACGGATCCTGATTGGACGGAAACGGAATTTTGCGCAAACGCCCCCTTACCCCCCATTGTTTGTCGGCGTGCCGGGGCCAGCACTCAGATCCATTGATGGGGCCAAGGTTTGGGCCGCCTGAAGGAAAACCTCCCGCAGGGGGGGTGGGACGCCAGAAGAATCCGGATCCGGCGGGTGTTGTGAATCACCGAGGCCCCCATTTTCAAGAGCCTGGAACGGATGGTGGCAGTGGCGGCTTTGGCCAGTTCGGTCCCCTTCTTTCCGCTCTCCCGCCAAGCCTGTTTCATCGCCTCCTCCCAGGCAGCCACCCTTAGACGGGGGTTCCGGGCCATCCCGATGACATAGCCCACCTCATGACGCTCACACCATCGTCTCCAACGAATGGGTAATCCGGCTGGGATCAAGCTGGTCCTGCAACGCCTCGGCCACCGTCCGGCTCAGTCCGATCTTGTCATCCACTTGGCGCAGTAACAGCACCCCGCCATCCGAGCCGATGGCTCCGCCGCTGAAATCCGCCTCGATCACCCGGCGGCCAACATGCCTATATTCCATTTGTTCTGCGGGACACTTTGGCATCGGCACAATCTTCTTGCAATTGTCTCAAAATCCTGCTTTTATCGGGCCTGGGAGGTTGTGCCGACCTCTTCTTGGTGAAATATCCGGGCTAAGTCATCGGAAATTTTCGATTCAACCAGGGCAAAAGTAAGAAACGTTTATGATTCGGTTCCCAATGGGTGTTTCTCGTTTAGAAAGAATTTCCACGTACCCAGGAAGGTCCTGGCGGCTGTTCCGGCAGCTTGGCCTACTGGCCTGGTTGGTCCCACTGGCAGTATCACTCCACGGTTGCGCTGTGAATCCGGTCACGGGGGAACGGGAACTGGCCCTCATTCCCGAATCCATGGAAATTGCGTTGGGTGAAGAAAACTATCTACCGGGACGCCAGCTCCAGGGAGGGGATTATGTGGTGCATCCGGAAGTGGTGGAGTATGTTCGTGAGATTGGACAGCGCTTGGCGGCCGTGTCCGACCGCAAGCTGCCGTATGAGTTTACGGTGTTGAACAATTCCGAGGTCAACGCCTGGATGATGCCGGGCGGCAAGATGGCGGTGAACCGCGGACTACTGCTCAAACTGAACAGCGAGGCGGAGCTGGCGGCCGTAATGGGACACGAAATCGTGCATGCGGCGGCCAAGCATATGGTGCGCCAGATTCAGAAGGGGTTTTTGGTGCAAGGGGCAGTGATTGCGGCTTCACTGGCGATTGAGGCCATTACGGACAAGGAATGGGTCAAGGGCATCGGTGTCATCGGCTTGCGAGCGACGGGAATGTTGGTCTCGGCCAAGTTCTCGCGCGACGACGAGGCCGAGGCCGACCATTACGGCATGATTTACCTGTCACGTGCCGGTTACGACCCGAAAGCGGCGATTGCCGTGCAGGAAATGCTGCTGAAGGAGTCTGGCGGCGGCAATGACTTGTTGACTCGACTACTGTCCGATCATCCGGTCTCCGTGGACAGGGTGGCCGCAGCGAAAGCGTATGCGCCGCGGCTGCCGACCGGTGAGTGGGGGCGCAAGCACTACCGACAGCGCTTGGCGGCTTTGTTCCGCGACGCGCCGGCCTACGAGGCGTATGACAAGGCGCGCAAGGCCTACAAAAACGGCGATCATGGTACCGCACGGGCATTAGTGGACAAGGCCATCCGTATTCAACCGAAGGAGGCGGTGTTTCATCTGCTCAGGGGTGAGATTTACGAGCACACTTATGATGAGCCAGGAGCGCTCAGGGAATATGAGCTGGCCGCGCGCCTGGATCCCGGTTACTACCAACCGCATCTGAAGTTGGGGCTTTTGCTCGATTCATTGGGCCGGCAGCACCAGGCGCGAATGGCGTTGCAGAACAGCGTAAGACTCATGAAGACGGCGGCGGCATTGCGACGGCTCGGCCGTTATGCGCTGGACGAAGGTGACCTCGAGCGGGCGAAGGGCTATTTCAAGCAAGCCTTGGAGAGCGACAGCGAGGACGGGCATGCGGCCTACGCCGAACTCTTGCGCATCGATTTGCCGAACAACGCAGGCGACTATCTGGATGCGAGCCTGTCGATCAACGACGAGGGTGGCCTCCGGATTTCGGTGCGGAACAATACGCCGTTCCCTGTAGGCAATATCGTGGTAGAAATGAGATCATTCCAGGGAACGACGAGGAGGATATTTCCCGGTATGTTGCGTGCGAACAGTACCGGTTGGGTGGACTTCCGCGGCAGCGTCACGCGGCAACAGATCGACAACTCCAGCATTCGTGTAGTCTCTGCGCGGCTGGTGAGGTGAGCATAAAAAGTTGAACGAGACCAATAATGTCACAGGGATCTGTCCGGTGGACTGCTTGTGGCGCCCTTAAGGAGGAAAAACGCTTGACCGGCTGCCGAATAGAGTGAGGCGATTCCGACTGATTTCGGCATGGGATATCGGGAGTGAGGGAGAGCGTGGGCATTCATGTGAACGGATGCGATGACATGGTAGCAACGCCTTTGCACAGGGCGGTGTCTGCGTCGTGGTCAAATTCGTTTCAGGTAAGTTTGACAACGAATGAACTTGTGTCGTGATTGCGGAACGATCCATTGAACCGTTTCAATAGTGATAGAGGCAGGAAATAATAGCCAGACGGTTGTCATCCACCACTCCGGCGGGACCACCCACTTACATAATAATATGTATGAATGCTACGGTATTGATTTTCATGTCAAGACCATTAAGAAAGGGGGGATGGATAAGATCAGCCGGTTAAACCGGCCGATCTTATCCAAATAGCCAATTGTATGGAATGTATTTAGAAAAATATAAAACGCCGGTGTTACAGTTCCTTGGCGTGTTCTTCCAGGAAGTGGGCAACGCCTTGGGGGTCTGGTTTCATGCCTTCTTGCCCTGGTTTCCAGTTGGCGGGGCATACTTCTCCGTGCTGTTCGAAGAATTGCAAGGCATCCACCATTCTGATTAGTTCATCCATGTTCCTTCCCAAAGGCAGGTCGTTGACCACTTGGTGCCGGACAATGCCTTCTTTGTCGATCAGAAAGCTGCCCCGGTAGGCAACGTGGGGGCCTTCGGCTTCCACATCGTAGGCGCGTACCACTTCATGGCCGATATCAGCCGCCATGGTATAACGAACCGGGCCGATGCCGCCTTTTTCCACCGGGGTGTTACGCCAGGCGTTATGGGTGAATTGGGAGTCGATGGAGACAGCGATCACTTCCGTATTCCGCTTTTGGAATTCCTCCACCCGATGGTCCAGGGCAATTAACTCGGTGGGACAGACGAAGGTGAAATCCAGGGGATAGAATACCAAAACCGCATATTTGCCTTTGGTGGCTTCGGAAAAGTTATATTCATCGACGATTTGGCCGTCGGCCAAAACCGCTGGAACAGTGAAATCTGGTGCAGGTTTGCCTACTAATACACTCATGGAGTCCCTCCTCGTGCTTGGTGTTGATGTTAATTCCGAGTGCCCCTGAAGATATGAGGGGTTACGAACCACACAATTTTACACAAAAACACTCAGAAATTAAGCATTTTTGCTGGTAAGCAGGGCAATCGCGTGAACCGACTTACCTCCCCTCTCCCAGAGGGAGAAAGGTTTCAAGGCCGGCCACCTCAAGCACGAATGGGAAAAACGGCGGTCATGCGATTGCCCTCGCCCGGATATTTCATCAGCATCCCGGCTAGCTGTAAGCCGAGCTTTTGATAACGCTTGACCTCCTCAATAATAATTGGGGAGTCCTATTTTTTTCAATGTTTCGAAGCCAATAGTTCGCCGCCAGTTGCCAGCTTTGAGTTGGGATAATGCTTGTTACCACAAGCCATGGCATTTTCGGCGGAAGCTATGATTTTTTCTTAAATCATGGACTGGAATGGCTGAAGGTGGCTGGCATAGGGGAAATGTTGCGGTCCAACTTCCGGTATCCGATCGCTTCGCTGATATGTGGCATAGTGATTTTCTCGCTTTGATCGAGATCGGCAATGGTGCGGGCCATTTTCAGAACCCGGTGAAAAGCCCGGTGAGACAGCCCCAAGGATTCTACCGCCTGGGCGAGAAGGGTTTGTGCCGATTTGTCAGCGGTACAAAATTGGTCTATTTCCTGTACGCTCAAGTGGGCATTGAGTTTGCCATGGCGGTTGAAGGCGATTTTTCTGGCGCGCTCTACCCGGGCGCGCATTTCAGCGCTGGCAAGGGGAGGAGGCTGATTGCCATCGAGCAGTTCCATCGTCTGGCATAACACCTCGATATGGATATCAATTCTGTCCAGAAGAGGGCCTGAGATGCGTTCCCGGTAACGGCGGATTTGCTCCGGTGTGCAATGGCAGCGGCCGGAAGGATCGCCGTGATAACCGCAAGGGCAGGGATTCATGGCGGCGATGAGCTGGAACCGGGCCGGGAAGTGGGCATGATTGGCTGCTCTGGAAATCGTGATATGGCCGTTTTCCAATGGCTCCCGCAGTACTTCCAGAACCTTGCGGTTGAACTCCGGCAGTTCATCCAAGAATAAAACCCCGTTGTGGGCAAGGCTGATTTCGCCAGGTTTGGGTTGCCCGCCGCCACCCACCAGCGCTGGCGCGGAGGCGGTGTGATGCGGTGCTCTAAACGGGGGGCGGCGCCAATCGGAGGCTTCAAGGGGAAGTCCGCTAATAGAAGCGATAGCGGCGCTTTCCAGAGCCTGTTCTTCGGTCAAGAGGGGTAAAATCGTGGGCAGTCGCTGTGCCAGCATGGATTTGCCCGAGCCTGGCGGGCCGATCATGAGGAGATTATGTCCCCCTGCCGCCGCTACCTCCATGGCCCGCTTGGCTTGATATTGCCCCCGCACTTCGGCATAGTCCAGGGTATCATGGGGGGTGGATGATGTTGCAGAGACCGTGTGAGCTGACAGTGGTTGCCGGTTTTGCAGATGTGCGCACACTTCGAGCAGATGACGGGCCGGAAGCACTTCCAGCCCTTGCACAAGCGCGGCTTCATCGCCGTTGGCCAGGGGAAGAATCATCGTCCGTCCTGATTTTTTACACTGAAGGGCGGCGGGCAGGGCGCCCCTGAAAGGACGCAGTTCTCCGCTTAACGACAGCTCTCCCAAAAATTCGAAAGTATCGAGATTATTGGCGGGGATTTGTTGGGAGGCGGCCAATATCCCCAAGGCAATGGCCAGGTCGAAGCGCCCCCCTTCCTTGGGAAGGTCGGCGGGAGCGAGATTGACGGTGATGCGTTGGGTGGGGAAGTCAAAACCGCAATTGATCAGTGCCGCTCTGACCCGGTCTTTACTTTCTTTGACCGCGGTTTCCGGCAGGCCGACAATGGCCAGGCTCGGCAGACCGTTTGCCAGGTGAACCTCGACGCAGACTTCCGGCGCCGCAATGCCGGCCTGACCCCGGCTGTAAACGAGGGCGAGGGCCATTTACGGTTTGAGATGGTGCTCGAGTTCTTCGATTTGCTTTTCCAGACTTTCCAGCTTTTCCCGGGTGCGTTTGAGTAAAGCCGCCTGGACGTCGAATTCCTCGCGGCTGACCAGATTCATTTGGGAAAAGGCGCTTTGCAAAATGGCGCGAAAGTTTTTTTCCATATCTTCCCGCAGGTGTTGAAGCCCGGCGGGCATGGAGTTCACCAATCGTTGCGCCAGATCGTCCAGATTTTTGGGATCAAACATGCTTTTGCTCAAAAAATTGAAGGGAT
>JALSQY010000457.1 GCA_026985035.1 Methylothermaceae bacterium | reverse complement strand
CAGGCACATGGTTCAATGGCTAGAAAAAGCCAGGGAGGCCAATCCAGCATCGGAGCAACCTGGCTTGATGTTAACCAGCTATTATCTGGCCAAGGGAGACTACCTGAAAGCATTGAATATTGCCAGGGATGTTGCCAATCGTCACCCCGGCAATCCGGCGGCGCTAAAAAATCTCGGATTGGCTCAATTAGGAGCGGGAGAAGAGGCCAGCGCGGTTTCTACATTTAAGAAACTAGCTCATCTGGTGCAGGATAATCCTGAAGTTCACCATTTGTTGGCGCTCGCCTTGGAAAAGCAGGGCAACCTTGAGTCGGCTCTAAATGAGTGGAATAAAGCGCTCGTGTTGAAGGAGGATTATATCCCTGCCGCAGTCAATAGAATCCGGATACTGCTACAGCAAAAACGCTACAATGATGCCTTGCGTTCTGCTCGCGATTTACAGAAACGTTTTCCGAAGCGGGCGGTAGGTTATTTATGGAAAGGGGAGGCCGCTTTTGCCAAAGGAGATTATCAGTTAGCGTTGGCCTCTTTTGAGCAGGCCAATCAACACGGGTTTACTTCCCTGGCCGCCCGCCGCCTTAATCAGCTTTACCGGTTCAAGGGAGAAAATGAAAAAGGCTATTTGGTTTTGCGAAAATGGCTGGATGAATCTCCCGGGGATTTTCCGGCCAGATTAATGCTTGCGATGGGATACCAGGCCGATAATAAGGATGAGGAAGCCATTGCCGAATACGAAAAAATACTCTCTTTCGCCCCTGACCAACTTTTGGTTATGAATAATCTTGCTTGGTTATATCAGAAAACGGGACAATCTCAAAAAGCTTTGAGTTTGGCCGGCAAATTAGCTGACAAAGCAAAAGGCAATCCTGAAATTCAGGATACCGTCGGATGGATCTACCTTCAGAACGGAAAAGTGAAGAAAGGATTAGCGTTGTTAAAAGAAGCAGCCATGTTGGCCCCCCACCTGCCCTCTATTCGCGTCCACTTGGCGCAGGCCTTGATTGCCAATCATGAATCTATGGAAGCAAAAAAAATCTTGCAACGTCTTCTCAAGGAAAACCAGCAGTTCGAGGAACGCAAGCAGGCGGAAACCTTGCTGGAATCACTTTGACCAAGTCCATGCGTCGTGGCAAATATGAAAATTATAAATGAAACTTGTCATGCTCACGTGCCTGCACAAGCCGCCGGCATGCGTCTGGATCAGTGTTTGGTGAACCTCTTTAGCGACTTTTCCCGCAGCCGCCTCAAGCAATGGATAGAAGAGGGGCGGGTACTGGTGGATGGGCAACAGTGGCGTCCCCGTGACAAGGTGCAGGGCGGAGAGCGTATTGACCTGGAAATAGTGATGGACGCGGCTGGTAAGTGTCAGGCACAGGCAATGCCGTTGACGATTATTTTCGAGGACGAACATTTATTGGTGATTGATAAACCGGCCGGACTGGTTGTCCACCCTGCTGCCGGGCACCATGATGGGACTTTGCAAAACGCTCTGTTACATCATGCCCCGGAATTGGAAAATCTCCCCCGGGCCGGAATTGTGCATCGGCTGGATAAAGATACCTCTGGCCTTTTGGTGGTGGCTCGAACGCTTAAAGCCCACAAGAGTTTGGTGGATCAGCTTCAAGCCCGCACCGTCAAGCGGGAGTATTTGGCGCTGGTGGCGGGTAAAATGATCACGGGTGGAACCGTAAACGCGCCCATCGGCCGTCATCCAGTGAACCGCAAACGTTTTGCGGTGATTGAGGATGGCAAGGAAGCTATCACCCATTACCGGATTGCCGAGCGTTTTCCGCATCACACTTTGATTAAAGTCCATCTGGAGACCGGGCGGACTCACCAGATCCGGGTTCATATGGCGTATTTGCGATTTCCTTTGTTGGGCGATCCGGAGTATGGCCGACTGCGTTTGCCGCCGGGCGCCAGCAAGCATTTGACTGAAGTTCTGCGTGGTTTCAAGCGTCAGGCATTGCACGCCCGGCGATTGAGCCTGGTTCACCCAGCCAATGGCGAAGAGGTAAGCTGGGAAAGCCCGCTACCCGAAGACTTTGAAAATTTACTGGAAGCATTGCGGAGCACATGATGTTGAGACAAGGGTTGTTGTTTTTAATGTTGGGGCCTTCTGCCTCGAAGGCGATGGCCCATGGTGGCCATTGGCATCTGGATGAAGAGACGATCGCTTCGGTCTTTCAGGTTGCCGACAATGTCTATCATTGGTTCACTGGCCATCTTGCCCTTATGGGCGGGATTGTGGTGGGTTTGCTGGTGTTATTAGCCGTTGGCAAGGCGATCGCCACCCGCGCCCATTGAATGCCGTGTCTTGCTCCCGATTGGCCGGCGCCAGCGGGGATTCATGCTGTTGTGACCTTGCGCCATGGCGGCGTTAGCCAAGGTCCGTATGCTTCCTGGAATCTGGCCGCGCATGTAGGGGATGACCCGGCAGCGGTTTCCCGAAATAGAAAACTGCTGTACAAGCGCTTGCATCTTCCGGCTGAACCGGTTTGGTTACATCAGGTGCACGGAAACCAGGTAAGAAGAGTTGATAGCGTGGATTCTGTTTTGCATGAAGCTGATGCCAGCTTCACCTCACAAGCGGATGTGGTGTGTGCCGTATTGACAGCCGATTGCTTGCCCGTTCTGTTGACCGATGGCGAAACGGTGGCTGCTGTTCATGCCGGATGGCGCGGAATTTTGGCAGGCATTATCGAAAACGCCATCAACTTGCCTCCTTGGAAACAATCACCCCTGGTCTGGTTGGGGCCTGCCATTGGTCCTGAGGCTTTTGAGGTGGGTGGGGAAGTTCAGAAAGCCTTCCTCGACCGTTCTGGTGATTTTGCGCCAGCTTTTCAGCAATCGGGACAGCGTTTTTATGCCGATATTTATTTGCTGGCCAAGATTGTCTTGAACCGATTGGGCGTGGACACCGTTTTTGGCGGTGATTTTTGTACCTACAGTCATCCTGAAGACTTTTTTTCTTACCGCCGCGATGGCATTTGCGGCCGAATGGCCACATTGATTTGGCGCAGTGGTTGAAAAAACTTCCAGGCGCCCCCATCTCCTCATTGACAAACAATTTATCACCCCCAGCACTACAAGAGGGTAACGACCAATATGAGAATGGACAAACTCACTACCAAATTTCAAGAAGCACTCCAAGATGCGCAAAGTCTGGCTTTGGGCAAAGATCACCAGTTCATCGAGCCAGTGCATGTGATGATTGCGCTGTTGGATCAGGAAGGCGGCACGGTTCGCCCGCTTCTGACCAAAGCTGGCGTCAACGTCAATCAATTGCGCACCGAATTAGGCAAGATGCTGGACCGGATGCCGACGGTAGAAGGCGCCGGCGGCGAAGTGCATATTTCCAATGATCTGGCCAAGATTTTAAACCTGATGGACAAACTGGCCCAAAAGCGCGGTGATGCCTATATCTCCAGCGAATTATTTGTGCTTGCCGCGTTAGAAGACAAGGGCGCCTTGGCGGATATTCTGCGCCAGGCCGGGGCCACTCGTAGCGTGATTGAAAAAGCCATTGAAGAAATCCGGGGAGGCGAGACCGTGACCGATCAATACGCCGAGGAACAAAGGCAAGCGTTGGAAAAATACACTATCGACCTGACGGAAAAGGCCGAGCAGGGCAAACTCGATCCTGTGATTGGCCGTGACGAGGAAATCCGGCGTACCGTTCAGATTCTGCAAAGGCGCACCAAAAACAATCCCGTGTTGATTGGCGAGCCCGGGGTCGGCAAGACCGCCATTGTTGAAGGCTTGGCGCAACGTATCGTCAATCAAGAAGTACCGGAAGGCTTGCGCGACAAGCGTATTTTGGCCTTGGATATGGCGGCCTTGATTGCCGGTGCCAAGTTCCGCGGCGAATTCGAAGAGCGCTTGAAGGCGGTGCTCAACGATATCGCCAAGGCGGAAGGCAAGGTGATCCTGTTCATCGACGAAATCCACACCATGGTGGGCGCCGGCAAGGCGGAAGGCGCGGTGGATGCCGGCAATATGCTCAAGCCCGCCCTGGCGCGCGGCGAATTGCGTTGCATCGGCGCCACCACCCTCGATGAATACCGCAAATATATCGAAAAAGATGCGGCGCTGGAACGGCGTTTCCAAAAGGTATTGGTGGAAGAGCCAACGGTGGAAGATACCATCGCCATCCTTCGGGGTCTGAAGGAGCGCTACGAACTACACCACGGGGTGGAGATCACCGACCCGGCCATTATTGCCGCTGCCACTTTGTCTCACCGCTACATTACCGACCGTAAGCTCCCGGACAAAGCCATCGATCTGATTGACGAAGCGGCGGCCAAAATCCGCATGGAAATCGATTCCAAGCCGGAAGCCATGGACCGGTTGGAACGCCGTCTGATTCAGCTCAAGATCGAGCGCGAAGCCCTCAAAAAGGAAACCGATCCAGCCTCGCAAAAGCGCTTGGCGGCTCTGGAAGAAGAAATCGCCAATCTGGAGCGGGAATATTCCGAGCTGGAAGAGATCTGGAAGGCGGAAAAAGCCGCGCTTCAAGGGGCCCAGGCGATCAAGGAAAAGCTGGAGCAAGCCCGGTTGGAGCTGGAAAATGCCAAGCGCGCCGGTGATTTGCAGCGTATGGCGGAAATCCAGTACGGCCAGATTCCCAAGCTGGAAGAAGAACTGAAAGCCGCTCAGGAAGCCGAGCAAAAAGAGTTCAAGCTGCTCCGCAACAAGGTGACCGAAGAAGAAATCGCGGAAATTGTTTCCAAGTGGACCGGGATTCCCGTTTCCAAGATGCTCGAGAGCGAAAAGCAAAAACTTCTGCGGCTGGAAGAGGAACTGCACAAACGGGTGGTGGGCCAGGACGAGGCGGTTACCGCCGTGGCCAACGCCATCCGCCGTTCCCGGGCGGGGCTGTCCGATCCCAACCGGCCGGTGGGTTCATTCTTGTTTCTCGGGCCGACCGGTGTCGGGAAGACCGAACTGTGCAAAACGTTGGCTGATTTTCTGTTCGATACCGAACGGGCCATGGTTCGCATCGATATGTCGGAATTCATGGAAAAACACGCTGTCGCTCGCCTGATTGGAGCGCCGCCGGGTTACGTCGGTTATGAAGAAGGCGGTTATCTTACCGAGGCGGTGCGGCGTAAGCCTTATTCGGTGATTTTATTCGACGAAGTGGAAAAGGCCCATGCGGATGTCTTCAACATCTTGCTGCAAATTCTCGACGATGGCCGTCTCACCGATAGTCACGGCCGCACGGTGGATTTCCGCAATACGGTAGTGATCATGACTTCCAACCTGGGGTCAGACAGGATTCAAGAGTTGGCCCAGGAAGGAGCCGCTTACAATGTGATCAAAAACGAAGTGATGCAATCGGTGAACCGCCACTTCCGGCCCGAGTTCATCAATCGCATCGACGAAATTGTGGTATTCCACCCGCTGGGACGCGAGCATATTCACAACATCGCCAGATTGCAACTGGCACGCTTGCAGCAACGCTTGGCGGAACGGGATATGAAGCTGGAAGTCACCGAAGGCGCATTGGATATCATCGCCGAAGCCGGCTATGATCCGGTTTACGGTGCGCGACCCTTGAAGCGGGCTATCCAGCACTTGCTGGAAGAACCCTTGGCCATGGATATTCTGGCTGGCAAGTTCGGCCCGGAAGATACCATTATCGCCGATGCGGAAGACGGGAAAATCGTCTTCCGCAAAGGTTGACCAGCCTTGCTCAATAACTCCGGCGCGCCTTAGGGGGCGCATAAGTCAGAGGCTCCTGCGGCACATGGAGGTGCCGCCAAAGTCACTCACTGACAGTGATTGACTTTGTGAGGAAAATAGCAATTTTTGTTTTTCGCTCTCTGAACTAGCCCGGATATTTCACCAGCCGGCTTTGGGTCTCTGGATAAATACCTGATGTATAAACATAAATCAGGTTGATTCCTGACAAAAGGCAAGATCCATTTTGTCCCCGGCCCAAATCCTATCCCGGCCCTGGCTGGTCCAGGCACGCCTGGGCTTGAATTTCCCTCAAGCCATAGC
>JALSQY010000456.1 GCA_026985035.1 Methylothermaceae bacterium | reverse complement strand
GGATTAAGACCGCTGTGGCGGATCCTCCAGCAAGGAATGTGGGGCTACGCCTGGAATCTGGCTATGCGCTGCGGGTACTGGGGAGCGGTGGCCTTCCTGGACGACTTCGTCACAGAGATGGAGTTCGGCGAAACTGGCTCGGGGGCTGCCCTTGGGCCCACCGCAGGCATGTTGGAAGACATCGCGCAGGCCACGGACCGGTCCGTGGAGATCGCATCCAGGCCACGGCTAAGACGCGCTTGCCGCCCTATAGTCAGTGGTTGCGAGCGTCGGGCTTCGGCTTCGAGGGCTGATCCATGACCTTGATCAGCACATCCAGTTTACCCCGGTTGTCGATCTCGTGGAGAATGGCGGCGGCGACGAACTCCCGGATCTCGGATTCGACGCTGGACGTCAGTTGCGGGAGCATGGACAGCATGGCCGTGGCCAAGTTGATATCCGGGTCGCCGTCCATATCAGGGATCCCAACCGTCTTGTAGCTGGTCCGCATGATCTCGACCAAGCCCAAACGGACCAACGCCACCCCGGCGACCAAGAGGGCACCCTCGACGTCGGACTCTCTGAGCTGGACCATCAGGTCTTCCAGAAACCGCTTGAAGTCTGGATGATCCTCCGCGCATGAGCCCGTGACTTCCAGGAGATTATCGGCTAATGCGTCGATCAGTTCACTCATGTCATTCCTCGGTGTGTCTTCGCTAAGGTATATTCTTATCCTTATTTCCGTACACTTTTATGGATAAATTGTAGCACTGTTTCAAACGAGCCCCCCTGGTCGACGTTTGTCAAGAACGTATTTTATCCCCGGTTCGCCCTCTCTTGGGTCCAATTAGAGTCCCACATCTATGGGGCGACGTCTATCCTGACAGAGAGAGCCCCAAGCAGCTGGAATGATAAGCAGGGACAATATGATGGCGAGTAAGCCCCGCCCGAGAGTCTGAAACTCAGTCCCGTTGAACCCAATTGCTTTTACTTCTCCCATGTCGTCATTCCTCTGTTTGTTAATGCCGGCGATGGAGTGAAAATTGGTAAGGGCGGCACCTGATCATATTTTCCTTTGCTTGAAGGTTTCGATAAACGAGTCGGGATCGTCCAGCACCTCGATTATTTTCCATGCTTGCCAACCGTGGGTTTCCGCCGCTGCCTTGTCCCCATGCGCGATGACCACCGCGATCCGGCGGTCTGGCCAGGCCAACTCCACGTCGCAGACATCGTTTCCGTGGCGGTCCCGGATGACGTAGGCTGGAGTGGGTGTTGGCATATGCCATGTCTTGCACAGTGAAATAACCGCCTCCAAGGCCGGGTCGGCCAGTTTCGCGATATCTTCCCATGTGCCATTGCTCCCGATTCCTTGTTCTCGGCGCAATCGGTTGATGAGGCGCATGTGTTCGTGGGATACGAACATATGCCCATGGCTTTCCTGCTTGCGGTGGCAATCGGCGCAGAGCAGCTTCAAATTGGACACTTTGTTGTCATTTTTTTGTCCGTTGATGTGGTGTACGTGGAGCAAGAACTTATACTTTTCAAGGCGTACCCCACACTGTTCACATACGAACCCTCGCTCCCTTTTCAGGTGGGTGGATATGCTGTCCCAATCCGCTGTGTATTGGGCATCGTCTTCGTCGGGATGATACGGGAGATAGCTGAAACACGAACTATACTTCGAGAAGAATTCAGGGATGCTGAAATCGGCCCATATCTCCCACCTACGCCTTGCAGTAACGGCGTATCCTTTGTAGTTCAATTTGCGTAGGCAATTCTTGCACACCCGGAGCCGCGCCCGCCCCGACAGCTTTTCGCCGGTGTCTGGATCTCTGCCGGCGATTTCGAAGGTGCCGCTGAGGTCATTGGTCACGTAATACCGGCCAAAGCGGTTCTTGGCGCGCATCTCTTGCAATGTATCGCAATCGGCGATATGGAAACGCCGTCCGTTCTCGCCGTGTTCCAATGCCTTTCTTGCATCATCACCATGATCCCGAATATACAGTAGGATCTGACGGCCTTTGTAGGACAGTAACCCATTCTCGTTACGGATCTCGTCCAGCGGGATTTCGATGCCTTCTCTAAGCTCGATATCGATGGGTTCGATTGCCGACGGTGAAATGTCAAGCGTGAACGGAACGTCACGGGCGCCCATTTGTTCCACGCAACGGTGCAGCGCGCTGAGATCGACGTGCAGTGTCATTGTTCTTTTCTTCCGATAATCTTGCGTATCTGGGCTTCGGCATTGGTGATGACGCGGAAGCTGACCCGCCTTGAGGCGGCCGCATCTTCCTCTCCCGTGGTGGTGAGTTTCGGGTGCGCTGAAGAAAATCCAACCGCCGCGATGGTCTTCTTGATCCACGGTCGATCCGAGGATACCGCATCCAGCAGGTAGACGTAGTGAAGCACGGAGCGGGTTCGTCCTTGGGAAAGCGACATATTGTTGAAATAGGCTTCGTCTTCGGAGGTGCGCTCGTTCCATACACTGCTGGTGTGGCCCTCGATCCGGATTTCTCGGATCGAATCTCGAAAACGCTTCAGCACCATCAGATAACGAGGAAAGAAATCGCCCAGGATTTCCTTGAATCGCTCCTTGAGCTCGGTGCGGCCATTATCGAAGAGTACCTCGGGAGAGAGGAATTCCACCGACAGGGTGGGGCGGTCGATACGGGCGCCCCAGCGTTCCAGATCATCCTTGAACTCCTCGCGCAGGGCCTCGTAGATGGCCGCTTGGTTTTGTTCATAGGTGACGGCGATGTCACGGATCGTATCGCGTTCCACCATCGCCGAGCGCATCAATGCGATCGATACGAACAGGAAGACCATCATCAAACCGGCCATCAGGTCACTGACCGAAATCCAATGGTCCTCCTGCTCGACGCTGTGCAGATCGAATCCGGCAGTGCGATGTTGTGAGGTGCCCATCAGGCCGTTCCTCTTTGCCGCACGATCCTGTCCATGGCCGCAACCAGCTGGGAGTAATCAGTAGTAAATTGGTGGCTGATGCGGGCGAGGGCCTGCCCCATCTCGTTCATGACGCGCTCGACCTCGCGCTGCATGGCCTGATCGATGACTTCCAGTTGGGTATTGACACCGTCACCGGTGCGCTGGACGGCGGTCTTCACCGCGGTGGTCAAGCCTTCGAGGGCGCGGTTGGTTTCCCGGGCCTGGGCCTCGAGTACCTCATCGATGGTTGCATGCAGGCGCTGTTGCATCTGATCGATGGCTTCCAGTTGGGTATTGACACCGTCACCGGTGCGCTGGACGGCGGTCTTCACCGCGGTGGTCAAGCCTTCGAGGGCGCGGTTGGTTTCCCGGGCCTGGGCCTCGAGTACCTCATCGATGGTTGCATGCAGGCGCTGTTGCATCTGATCGATAGCCTCAGCAACCCGCTCCTGTAATTCAGCGGTGTCTTTCTGAAGCTGCGCCCCGAGCTGTTGGGCGGATTGCGTCATTGAAACGACTTGTTCGCTGAGATGGGTATAGCTATCGCTCAATAAGGCAGCCATGTTACGGAGGTTTTCATTGAGGACCGTCGTGCTGTCGGTCACGGCGGTGCTTATTTCTTCAAGTCGCGCGCGGATCTCGGGCACTGCCTCTACCGCCCTGTCGCGCGTCTGTGCGAAGGCTTCCAGATGGCGGTCGAGTTCATCGATCTGGTGTTGGTTGACCCGCACCACTTCGCCCAGTCGTTCCATCACCACCGGGATATTGCGCGACTCCTCGCTGATGTGCGCCACGGCGGCTTCGGTGGCGGTGATGGCTTCCACACCTTGCTGGTACTGTGCCTGCATCTGTTCGAGCTGCCGGCGGTAGTTCTCCTGCCAGTCCACCAAGCGTTTCACTGAGGCGTCCAGGGCCTTGAAATTGTCGCCGAACTGTTCGGTGAGGTTTTTGTTGAAATCGACGATGACTTCCTTGAGGGCGTTGATGACCTGTTCGGTGGCGGATTTGGAAAGCATTTCGCCGAAGGCTTCCATCTGCCGCCAAAGCTTGTCGGCGAATTGCTCGAAATGCTTGCGGCGCGCCTGGGACAGCTCCCTCAAGACGGTGAGCTGCTCCATTCCCTCCCGCAACTTTTGTTGCGTTTGGCGGGCATGGTCGTTGACATCGCCGCGGAACAGCTTGAGCTGTCCGGCCAGGCTGCTCTCCTCATCACCGGCCACGGCGCGGCGCAGCGCCTCCAGCCGCTTGGCCTGCTCCTCCATGGCGTGAACCAGGGCCGGGCCGATGTCCTTGGATGCGGGGGTCGTCCGTGTGGCCGAGAATACCGGTAGGGTGCTCAGCACCTTGAACACGATGGATCCACCCATGCCGGCCAGACTGGTGATGAAAGCGGTCTTGAGGCCCTGCAACAGGTTGGTAATGCTGTGGTCGATATCGCTGGGGTCGAAGCCCATGAGGCCGACGACGATGCCGATAAAGGTGCCGAGGATGCCCATCGAGGTGAGCAGGTTCGGCGTATAGGCGACCAGGCCCTTCCAGATACGCAGCGCGGCGCAGTACAGAGATAGTAGAAAGACTCCGACGATTGCCCATAGGAAGAATTCCGTGATCTCCATGGGCGATGCGTTTCGCAGGATGCCTTCCAAGAGATTGCTGATCATAGAGTAATCTCCTTGCTGGAGTTGTTCGGCCACGGTCGCTATGTTGCATGCGCCTTACATTCGATCTCTCACGGAGTAGAAGGTAGCAACGATTCCTCGTAAGGGGGGAAACGACAACATTGCCATCCCCTGGAGCGGGCCGTCTCCTGCCGGTTACTCGGCGACAATATTGTCAAAATGCCGGTTTTGCCGTTTTGCGCGCCATGCTATGCATGATCCATTTGGGATCGTGTGTGCGAGGACATACGAGGAGCGGCGATCGTGGATGAATCTGTGCGCATGGTGGTGTTGGCCAAGTCCTGGAAAACCGGTGGGTATTGCGTGGCGGGCAAGCGATTGGACGCAGACCGGGGATGGGTGCGGCCCGTGCGGACGCCGTCGGGTGGTTCATTGAGTAACTCGCATTGCCTTTTGGATCGGGGAGGTGTGGCCGACGTCCTGTCGGTGGTGGATATCCCCCTTGGCGCGCGGGTTTCCGATGGTGTTCAGCGGGAGAACCGTTTGTTGGGTAAGGGCCGCTGGCATTACGTGGCCGCCTGGGATAGGGTGCGTCTGGGAGAGTTGGTGGACGAGGTCGAGGATGTCTGGCTCGATCCGAAGTTGGGAGCCTGCGATCGGGTGCGGCCGGCGTTCGCCGGTGCGATCGACCATTCTCTGCTGTTCTTGCGAGTGAGCGAGTTACGGCTGAGCGCTTCGCACGAACCCCATCGTGTCCAGCCCAAGCTCCGGGCGGGGTTCGTGTATCGTGGAGTGGCCTATCAGGGGCTGAGCGTCACCTCTCCACGCTGCTGCCAGCGGTGGCGCGCGGAATCTGCTTGGGGAGCGGCGAACGAATGGGCCATGGGCGACGCCTATGTGTGTCTGAGCCTGGGACAGCCATTCAACGGTTATCATTACAAATTTGTCGCGGAGGTGTATCCGGCATGATGCGGGTGACGACCATCGGTTTTACGCAAAAGGGGGCGGAGCGGTTTTTCGCCCTGCTCGGCGAGGCCCGCGTGCGCCGGGTGGTGGATGTACGGCTGCGCCCGGAGTCGCAGTTATCCGGCTATGCGAAGGGAAGGGATCTGGCGTTTTTTCTGCAGCGGTTGTTGGGTGTGCACTATCGGCATGAGCCACTGCTCGCGCCCAGCCCCGAGATACTCACCGCCTACAAGAACCGCAAGGCGATGTCCTGGACGGAATACGAGCGGCGCTTCCTGGAGTTGATGGCCGAGCGGCGCATCGAACGCCGCCTGCGCCCGGAGGATTTCGAGGACGCCTGTCTGTTGTGCAGCGAGCATTTGCCACATCGCTGCCACCGTCGCCTGGTGGCGGAGTACTTGCGGGATTGCTGGCGGATTCCGATGCGCTTGGAGCATCTGAAGTGAGTGCGCGGGTGTTGATCCGGTGCGCGCCGGAATTCGCCTGCGCCGGCAAGCTGGCCCGGCGCTTGGATCGCTTGTTGCAGCGCTTGCC
>JALSQY010000455.1 GCA_026985035.1 Methylothermaceae bacterium | reverse complement strand
ACTTGCCTCGAACCTAAACGATAATCAAAACTCATAACTCAACGTCGCATATACATTCCTGCCCGGATTGCGAACCCGTTGGCCCACTGCCAACTTGTTGCCACGGGTGCGGTTGATGCCGTTGAGGTGGTCGGCATATTCATTGTCGAAAATATTGTCCACTCCAAACGCCACCTTCAAACCATTGACGTACTTGTAACTGGGTTGATATTGCAGGCGGACATTCAAGATACTCCAATCCGAGGTTTTACGTTCGTTGTTGTACTTGGCCACCTTGTTCTGACGCAACGCCCCCACATATTCCGTGGAAAAGGCAAAATCCCAGAAGGAATAAGTCACCTTCAGGCGGCCATTCAGAGGTGCAATCCGGTACAGGTTGTCGTCGGGACCGCTGATCCGTTCGCCCCGGGTATAGTTCAACAGGCCATCCACGCGCCAGTGGTCACCCACGGAGAAACCCGCCTGGGCATCGGCGCCATAGATTTGGGCATCGATATTGGCGTACTGAAGCACGCAATCAGCGCCAGTGGACGGACCGTTTGGGCAGCCATTGGGCAACAACTTGTTGGCCACCGCCCGGGCTACCTTGTCGGTCACCGCCACCCCCTGGATGTAGTCATTGATGTATCGGTAAAAGCCGCGGGGTTCAAAATAGACATCATGCAGTGCCCACAACTGATTCAGATGCAGATCGAAACCCGCCACCACTTCATAGGCTTTTTGGCTGTCCAAGTTCACATTCCCCATATAGACCCTGCCATCGGCCAAGCCGCCGGTAGCCTCGATGGGGAGCCAGAGATAACGCTGTTGATAAGTCGGCGCCTGGGTCTTGCGGGCCAGGCCCAAGGTCAAATCCAAACTATCGGATACCGAATAACGCAGATCCAGGGCCACATCCACATCGTTTTGCCGTTGCTTGCGATCGGCATTGTTGAATCTATCCCGCAGGATTCTAGGTCCTTTCAACTTCCTGGCCGGCAGGGAATCCACCCGGCCTGCATTCATGTAGGTATGACGGTAACGCACGCCAGCCAACAAATGCAGCTTTTCCATCGGTTCGCCCCGCCATTCCACATAGGCACCGTAGCGGTTGCGCCGGACGTCGTTGAATGCTTCCACAAAGAAAGCCTGGTTATTGGGATTTTTGACAATGGCATCGTGAGCGGCCACATCGCCATCGAATCCGATCTCCAACTCGCCATTGGCAATTTCTGGCAATATCCAGGCAAACTTGTATCCTCCCGCTTCGACTGAAGTCTTCATATAACGGAATTGTGCCGGATTCCCCGGGGGTTGACGTAAATGATAGTTGGTCATGACATGCCGGGAACTTTGATACCAGCCATTGAATTTTACCTTGCCGATACTGCCGATATCCCAGCCATAATCGCCATGGACCACATCGGCATCCACGTAGCGGATATCCATGGGCAAGGAAGGCGTCCCGGAAAAACCGGTATGTTTGTTATCATAGGTCACGCCAAATTCATGCCCCCCACGGTTGATTCCCAATGCCACTTGATAAGTGTCCCGGGCATATTCGGTGGGAGTAAGCACCGTATCCCCCTTATACCGGTAATCATCTCCCCGTTCCGTGGTTCCGGAAAAATGCACCCGGTAATGCTGATTGGCCACCCCGGCCAAAACCGCGCCGTAACGGCCGCTGTTGACCCAGCTGTAGCCCCCGGCACCGAAGCCATGAATTTCAAATTGATCCGAGCCGGTAAAATCGACTTTGCGGCTTTCCGTAATCACCGATCCCCCCATCGTCTCCAATCCTGTACTGACAGGAGTAACACCCCGCCAGGTTTTCACCGTCCGGATCATGGTCACGGGAATATAACTCATCCGCGAATCCATGGAATTGGGGCCGGCATTTTTCAAATTCATGCCGTCGGTCAACACGTTGACAGGGTCGTTATACAGTCCGCGGAAATAGGCAATCCCGGTCAAGGGGCCATTGCGGTGGACATTGGCCCCCGGCACCCGCTTGAGTAAATCCGCCGCATCCAGGGAAGAAACCGTCCCAGGCTGCAAAGCCGTGGTTCCAGGCTCCATCACCTCACCTTCGACCGTTAAAGTAGGCAATTCCTCATATTCGGCAAAAACGGGAGAGAATTGAGTAGTCACCGCCAAAACAACCAGTTTAGGCATCCATTTGTTCATCGACATCTACCTCTGCTTTTGTCATGACATAAATTGTTGTGAAATTGTACAAGAATTGTTGTGGATAACTCATTCACACAGCACAAGCAATTTAAATGCCTACCCGCTTATGCCATTGACTTTAATACCAATCCCGAAAAGTGATCCCTCACTTTGGCTGGTTTTAGTGTGTGATATGACGCATCAACTGTGTTATATGACACACCTTGGTGACCCTTGAACCTTGATCCGGATATTTTCACCAGCCGGCTTCAAGCCTCTGGATAAGCAGCTGATGTATAAACAAGCTGAGAGTTCTTGGATGAATTCTTCAGCGCTTCCTTAAGATAAACTGCTTTATGGTATGGTTTGTCTCTATGACCTTTTTAGACAATCTCGATCCCATATTTCTGGTTGCCTTTTTGATGGGCCTTTTCAGCAGCTTCCACTGCCTGGGGATGTGCGGTTCTATTATCGGCACCCTTACCCTCAGCCTCGGCCGGGAAATCAGAGCCCATAAGCGCACTCTGACACCATTTGTACTCAGCTACAACCTGGGACGGATCTTGAGTTACTCCCTGGCAGGACTCATCGCCGGGAGTTTGAAATATGTCCTGGAACTGCCCCTGGGCGAAGGGCAAGGCCACCGGATTTTGCAAATTCTCGCCGCAGCCATCATGGCGGGCGCTGGTTTCTATTTAGCGGGGTGGTTTCCCCGCTTTGCCTATCTGGAAAGAATTGGCGCCCGTTTATGGCGCAAAATTGAACCCATCGGCCGCCATTTAATCCCGGTTACCAACTTATCCCAGGCTTTTTTATTTGGCATGGTTTGGGGCTGGCTTCCTTGCGGACTGGTCTATACCGCCCTGGCGTTGGCCGCCACCAGCGGAGATCCAGGCCGCGGTGCCTTGACCATGGCGGCGTTCGGCGGCGGCACTTTACCCGCCGTGATGGGGGTGGGTATAATGACGAACTGGATGACGAAACTGGCCAGAATGCGCCGGTTCAGGCAGCTGGCAGGTTTTGTACTGATCCTCTTGGCACTGATGTCTGCCTTCCCAGGATTGAATCCGCTGGTTATGCAACAAATAAAAAAGAACGGGGTAGACCTGATGGAAAAATTCAAATCACTTCTCGGTCAATCGCCCAATTTCGAGGCGCTTTTGCGGAGCGCCAAAATGGTGGCGGCCACCGATGTGACGGTGTTGATTTCAGGCGAAACCGGCACCGGCAAAGAGGTGCTGGCCAGCGCGCTCCAGCAATCCAGTCCCCGGGCCGATATGCCGTTTATCACCATCAATTGCGCCGCCCTTCCCGAATCGTTGGCCGAATCCGAGCTCTTCGGCCACCGCAAAGGCGCTTTCACCGGCGCGACTACCAACCAAATGGGTAAACTGCAAGCCGCAGACTGGGGCACCTTGTTTCTGGATGAAATCGACTCCATGCCCCAAGGTCTCCAGGCCAAACTCCTCAGATTTCTGGAAACCGGCGAATGCCAGCCAGTTGGCGCCACGGAAACGGAAAAAGTAAACGTGCGTATCATTGCCGCGAGCAACGCTGATCTGGAAAAAAAAATATCCCAGGGAGAATTCCGCAAGGATCTGTATTACCGACTGAATGTAGTACCCCTTCACATCCCACCGCTCAGGGAACGGAAAGAAGACATCCCGTTACTCGCCCATCATTTCATGCACCGCTATGCCGAATCCCATCAACTGGAACCGGCAAAATTCTCCCGTAAAGCCCTGCAACTCCTGCAGAACTATGAGTGGCCGGGGAATGTGCGGGAATTGCGCAATGTGTGTGAGCGGCTATCCATTCTATTGGCGGGCCGCACCATTGAACCGGAAAACCTGCCCGCCGAAATCACCGCCGGCAAACACCACAAAAAAGCCCAGGTCCTCCTGCCACCCTCCGGTCTGTCGCTGGAAGAAGTGGAAATCGATTTGATCCGCCAGGCACTGACCCGCACCCAAGGCAACCGTAGCCGTTCAGCCCGCTTGCTGGGCATTAGCCGGGATACCTTGCTTTACCGGATGAATAAATACGGCATTACCTAAAATTTCATCAACCGGCTTTGGGCCTCTGGATAAACGGTGATTCATGACAAAAGGCAAGAACCGTTTTGTCCCTGGCCCAAATCCAATTCCGGCCCTGGCTGGTCCAGCACACCTGTCCTGCGCCATCACCCGGGATGCTGATGAAATATCCAGGCCAGAAAGGGGAGCTGCACCCCCCTTTTGATTTTTAAAATTTCATCCCCTTACGCGCTTCGATTCTCAAACGCAGCGCATTGAGCTTGATGAATCCTTCGGCATCTTTTTGATTGTAAGCGCCTTCGTCATCTTCAAAGGTGGCAATGCCTGGATCGAACAAGCTATTGGTTTCCGAACGCCGCCCTATCACCTGCACATTGCCCTTGTAGAGTTTGAGCCGCACTGTTCCGTTCACGGTCTGCTGGGACTCATCTATCATGGTCTGCAGCATTTTCCTTTCCGGACTCCACCAGTAACCGTTATAAATTAACGAGGCATAACGGGGCATGATTTCATCCTTTAGATGGGCAACCTCCCTATCCAATGTCAGTGATTCCATGGCCCGATGGGCCTTGAGCATGATGGTGCCGCCCGGGGTCTCGTAACAACCGCGTGACTTCATCCCCACATAACGGTTTTCGACAATATCCAATCGTCCCACCCCATGGCGGCCGCCGATTTGATTGAGCGTTTCCAATACTTTGGCGGGCGACATGGCCTGGCCGTTGATGGCGACAATATCTCCTTTTTCAAAAGTCAGCTGAAGAACTTCCGGCTCATCAGGGGCTTTTTCGGGAGAAGTTGTCCAGCGCCACATGGATTCCTCCGGCTCTGCCCAAGGATCTTCCAGAATCCCTCCTTCGTAAGAAATATGCAGTAAATTGGCATCCATGGAATAGGGGGATGATTTGCCTTGCTTCATCTCAATGGGAATACCGTGGCCTTCGGCATAAGCCAATAATTTTTCCCGGGAATTGAGATCCCATTCCCGCCAGGGAGCAATGATCTTGATTTCGGGCTTCAGGGCATAGGCGCCCAATTCAAAGCGCACCTGGTCATTACCCTTGCCGGTTGCACCATGGGAAATGGCATCGGCGCCCACTTCATTGGCAATTTCAATCAAACGCTTGGCAATCAACGGCCGGGCAATAGACGTCCCAAGGAGATATTCACCTTCATAGATCGCATTGGCGCGGAACATGGGAAAAACAAAATCCCGCACAAATTCTTCCCGCAAGTCATCAATGTAAATGTCTTGGATGCCCAAGAGCTTGGCTTTTTGCCGTGCCGGTTCCAGCTCTTCTCCCTGACCGATATCGGCAGTGAAGGTCACCACCTCACAATCGTAGGTTTCTTGAAGCCATTTTAGTATCACCGAAGTATCCAATCCTCCGGAATAGGCCAATACGACCTTGTGAATTTTTTCCGCCATGGTTTTTTATGCCTTAGTGTTTGGAGTCACAATTAAATCTGATTCAGACTATTATATCCGAACCTGCCTATAAAGATTTGGCACGTTATCCAATGAACAATCTACGGTTTCACCATCATGTTTACCTGGTTTCCGGAGAAGCGGCTCCCAATATTACGCCAGCCCTAGACAGGACTCTTCGGCCCGGAGAAATCACGCTCGTGGTAAGTCCGGACATGACTCAACGCGCCCAATGGCTAAGCCGGGTTTTGAAACAAGCAGCAGGCGTCACGGTAAAGAAAAAAACAAAACAACCCTTGATATTTACCCCAAGTTTTAGGAAACTCTAATTTTTCACATCTGCGAGGAGGATCCGTCATGAGCCAACCACTCAGTGAAGAAGAAAAACAACAAATTCTCAATTCCCCCCCCAAAGGCACTTGGGCACTATTACTCA
>JALSQY010000454.1 GCA_026985035.1 Methylothermaceae bacterium | reverse complement strand
CCGCGCCCTGCAACCCTCCCTGGAAAAAACCGCATTGCGGGGACTTAAAAATGGCCTGGAGGCGGGATTCGAGCAGATTGAAAGCGATATAGTCCAAATTCTGGAAAACCTTAAGCAACAACACCAGCAAACTCTCCATCAAGTCCAGGAGTTGATGGAAAACATCGACCAAAATGCTGCCCCGGCGAGTCAAACGGCTTTGGATAATCGTTATCTGAAACGAATGGTAGTCGCTAAATAATTGTCCATCATTTTCCTGCCCCGCCCGAAGACAATCCACCACTTACCGTGGATTGCCGGAAGTTTCCGCCAAATGATTACCCCGTACAACTGCCGCCGGCTACGGGATGCGTTATTACATTGAAATTAAAGCAGAAGATAATCGCCACGACGTCGCCGCCGGAACATTGAGAGGATTTTGCGGAACATCCACGAAAAAAGGCCCGCGTCAGCGGGCCTTTGCAAATATGGCGTCCCCAACGGGATTCGAACCCGTGTCGCAGCCTTGAAAGGGCTGTGTCCTAGGCCGACTAGACGATGGGGACAAATTCCCTTGGTGGAGCCAGCCGGGATCGAACCGGCGACCTCTACAATGCCATTGTAGCGCTCTCCCAGCTGAGCTATGGCCCCCAAAAGAGTTGTCCATTATAAAGCTGGAAAATCAGCTTGTCCAGGACTGTTTGCTATTTTCTTGGGGACCTTGGAATTTATTCGGTCTGGAGATGGGTATAACATAAAGTGGCCAGTGTCTGAACAGCGGAATACCGGTGATCAAAGACAACCCCGCCATGTTGCCCGACAGAACGCAGGGCAAGCATCCTGCCTTGCCGTTCCCGCGCGGGCACGGCAAGGCCATCCGGGCGGGAGAACGGCGTCACCGGCAGTATGCAGCCGGCGGTTCTCTCTCGAAAGCATTGACAGGGGGGCAGGCAACAGTCCCCCGCGGCTTCCCCCTCACCCCCGCCCTCTCCCCCGGGGGGAGAGGGAATAAAGATAACCCTCCCGCCGGAAGGCAAAGGAGGCAGCGCCTGCAAGGTGATGGAAAACGAACTGGCCGACTGGGTCAAGGCCGGGGCCGAGGTGAAGTTTGAGGTCAAGTTCTCGGGTTTTGATGCCAAGGGCAGGCCAATGGGGGTGGAGATAGGATATATAGTGACTCACCCAACAAGCGGTGAAGTTGTTTACTTGAACAGCAAAGATTTCAAAAATGCATCCGGACAAACATTCGAGCGTGTTAGCAAAACAGAAATTGAAC
>JALSQY010000453.1 GCA_026985035.1 Methylothermaceae bacterium | reverse complement strand
GTTGGCAAAGACTCGGCTGCGGGCGCCCATCGATGGGGTCATTCTTCGTGGCGATCTGAGCCAGTTACTGGGGGCGCCGGTCAAAATCGGCCAGGTTTTGTTTGAAGTCGCCCCCCTGGGAAACTACCACGCCCTCCTTCAAGTGGACGAACATGATATCGCGGCCGTCCGGGAGGGCCAATCCGGAAGGCTGGTATTGGCGTCTCAACCCAGCCAGCCGATGAATTTCACTATCGAGCGCATCATCCCGCTGGCGGAAACCATGGAAAGTGGCAATTATTTCCCGGTGGAAGCGGAACTGGATACCCACGATTCCCGCCTTCGCCCCGGCATGCAAGGGATTGCCAAAATCAGCGCCGGCCAGCGCAGCCTGCTATGGATCTGGAGTCACCCCGTGTGGGAGCGCCTCAAACTGTGGGCCTGGACGTTGGGATTATGACCCCGACGCAAACCAATCCTTATTGGGCAAGGTTTTGTCAACTCCGCCCCGCCCTGTCCAGACAGGTTACCATCCAGCCCCAGCAGTACCGGGGTAGGCGCTGGTACATTTTGCACAACCTGGCCAATGGCCGGCATTTGCGTTTGGACCCCTTGGCCTACGCTATCGTGGCGCGCTTCGACGGGATGACCACGCTGGCGGAAATTCATGCCCAACTACAAGATAATCTTGAGGAGGAGGTTCTCCCGGAAGATGACATCATTCAAGTCACTGCCCAACTTTTGGCCATCGACGCCTTGCGTTGCGAGCTTTCCGGCGATGTGCGCTGGCTGTTCGAACGTTTTCAAAACGAACACCGGCTATCCAGATTCAAAACCCTGACCAATCCCCTGGCTATCCGGGTTCCCTTGCTCGATCCCGACCGCTTATTGTCCCGTCTGTTGCCGTGGATCAATCCCCTGTTCACATGGCAGGCAATCCTATTTTGGCTGGCAACCATCGCAATTGCCGCATTAGTGGCAATCGCCTATGGCGCAGAACTGACCGCCTATGCCGGCAATGACCTGCTCAGCCCCGGCAATCTCGCCATGATGGCCATTCTTTATCCCCTCATCAAAGCCTTCCACGAATTGGGACATGCCTTGGCGGTCAAGGCTTGGGGAGGTGAAGTTCACGAAATGGGGGTGACGTTTCTGGTATTGATGCCAGTGCCTTATGTGGATGCTTCGGCGGCGTGGTCCTTCCGGGAAAAACGCAAACGCATGCTGGTGGGCGCCGCCGGTATTTTGGTGGAACTGTTTATCGCCGCCGTTGCGCTCATGATATGGCTGGCGGTGGAACCCGGCCTGGTCAAGCAAGCCGCTTTCAACGCCTTATTGCTCGCCAGCCTTTCTACCCTGATCTTCAACGCCAATCCCCTGCTGCGCTTCGACGGTTATTACGTGCTCCAGGATTGGCTGGAAATTCCCAACCTGGCCACCCGTGCCCGCCGTTATTGGCTTTTTTTGATTCAGCGGTACCTGCTTGGCATTGGGCATGCGCGCAATCCGGTAACGGCGGCGGGGGAACCGGGCTGGTTCCTGTTCTATGGCGGTTTGGCCTTTGTTTACCGTTTGTTTATTTCCGGCGCCATTGCTCTCTATCTGGCTGGCAAATATCTCGCCGTTGGCGTGGCCTTGGCCACATGGACGCTAATGACGCAACTCCTGATGCCCCTGTACCGGGGGCTCCGGTTTCTGTTATTTCATCCAGCCTTGGAGTATCAGCGGGGCAAGATATTGGTAAAAGCAGCCTTGCTGACCGGCATGGCAGGCGGAGGGCTTATGCTGGTGCCGGTGTCTTTTACCATAAATGCCAAAGGAATTGTCTGGCCACCGGTGCAAGGGCAAATCTATGCCGCCGCCGACGGCTTTCTGGAAAAAATTCTGGCCGAACCCAATACCCTGGTCAAAAAGGGTCAACCCTTGCTCAAACTGAATGCGCCATCCCTGAATTCGCGAATCCGCGTTCTCAAGGCCCGGCGGCAAGAACTGGAGATCAAGAAAAACGCCCTGCGATTTTCCGATCCGGTCCAATCACGAATCGCCATCCAGGAGCTCACCGCGCTGTTGGCGGAACTGGGCCGGTTACAGCAACAAGCTGCCTCCTTGCTCGTGCGCAGCCCCACGGATGGTACTTTTATATTTCCCCAGGCAGAGTGGCGCAAGGGGCGCTTTTTCGGCCAGGGCGAGGCACTGGCCTATGTGATACCCACGGGAGGCATGATTGTGAAGGCGGTGGTGCCGCAATCGGATATCGCATTGGTCAGGCGAAGCGGAATCAAAACCCAGGTCATGCTCGCGGAACAATTGGGCCACCCTTTTGCCGCAGGCATCGCCCGTATCGTCCCCGCTGGCACGCAAAGGCTGGACAGCCGTGCCTTGGGCGCTGCCGGAGGTGGGGAAATTACCGTGGACATGAAGGATAAATCCGGCACCTCCGCCAGTGAAAAAGTGTTCCAGCTTGAATTAGCGCTACCCTCCGAAGTCAAGCCCCGAAGAATCGGCGGCCACGCCTATATCCGTTTCCAAATGGGAACCGAACCTTTGGCTCGGCAATGGTTGCGGCGGGGACGGCAATTGCTCTTGCGCCGGCTGTCGCTGGGATAGCCCTTCGGAGTGAAGGACCACGCAAAAGCCGATGGCTTGGAGGGTATCCGGGTTAAAGCCTGGCAGTTATCTGCCGATACAGGGTTATGGCGTTAATTTGATTTCATCTCCAGAGGCACCCAATCTTATGCATAAGGCTATTTTTTGTTCTGTTTTGCTATTGATGATGACTGGCGGCATGCCTGCCAGCGCTGATTCACCGCCGGAACCAAAGACTTTCGATTGTATTATCAACCCCAGCGAGATCGTCGATGTGGGCAGCGCCGCCACCGGCGTGCTGGAAGCCATTCTGGTGGACCGCGGCGACCCGGTCACCCAGGGCATGGTGCTGGCCCGCCTGGATTCTGAACTGGAACAAGCCACGGTGAAGCTGGCCCAGGTCAAGGCGGGGTTGACCACGGGGCTTCAGCTGCGCCGGGCCAACGCCAGTTATCTGCTAAGAAAGCAAGAGCGCAACCAAAAGCTGTTTCACAAAGCCGTCATCTCCCAAAACGACATGGATCTGGCGGAAACCGAAGCCCGGCTGGCCCAGTTGCAAGTCCGCAAGGAGCAAGACAATCGCCTCTTGGCACGACTGGAACTGACCCGGGCCAAGGCGGCCCTGAAGCGCCGCATCATCCATAGCCCCATCAGCGGCGTGGTGACAGAGCGTTACAAGTCCCCCGGTGAATTTGTGGATGACTCTCCCATTTTGCAACTGGCCCAATTGGACCCCTTGCACGTGGAAGTCTTGCTGCCCGTGGACTTGATTGGCCAGATCCAGCCTGGCATGACCGCCCGGGTTTTCCCCGCCGCACCTGGGCAACCGGCTCAAACCGCCACCGTCATCGGGGTGGACCAAGTCGCCGATGCCGCCAGTGGCACCTTTGGTGTCCGCCTGCAACTAGCCAACCCGGATCATCGAATTCCCGCCGGCTTGAGGTGTCAGATGGCATTCACGGATTGGCACGCGCCCGCACCGGCGAAGCCGGATGACTCCCGGGAAACGCCCAATCCACCCCGCATCACTGCCAATCAGCCAGCCGTTCCCCCGCTTTCCCGGCAGACACTCCAGCGCTCTTTGCCTGCACGGGAGAATGAAAACAGCACATGAAACCGGCGTCCAATACCAAACCTTCCCGATCGTCACGGTGCCGGCCGGGACCCCGCATCGAGGTCCTGGAGCCGCGTCTTCTTTATTCAGCCGATGTATTCGGCGCCATTGATCCATTGTCCGCGGACGATCCCACGGACCGGGGTATCGAAGATGTGACGTCTGTATTGGATTTATCAGCAACACTCGATGCAGACCGGCCAGATCCAACCCCGCCGCCACCGGCCAATCCTGAATTCACTTCCCCCAGGGAATTAGTATTCATAGACACCGCCACCCCGGATTATCAGACACTGGTCGATGACCTGTCCCGCTCTGGACGGGCATTGGAGATCGTATTGATCGAACCGGACCAAAACGGCATCGATCTCATCGGCCGAACCCTGGCCCGGCATCAGGCCATCACGGCGGTCCATTTGATCTCCCACGGCCAGGCCGGGGAAATAACCTTGGGCAACACCACGTTGAATCCGACCCAACTTGCCACCCACGCCGATACCATCGCCGGCTGGCGGGAGGCTTTGAGCAACAATGCCGACTGGCTGATTTATGGTTGCAACCTGACGGCAACCGACGAAGGAGAACGGTTTATCGATGAATTTGCCCGGCTGACCGGTGCCGACGTTGCCGCTTCCGATGATCTCACTGGCAATGCCGCCAAGGGGGGCGACTGGGATTTGGAATACGCAACCGGCACCATCGAATTGCAAATTGCCGTCTCCCAGGCCGCCCAACTAAGCTGGAATCAGGTTCTCGACATAAGCAGCAGCCTGGTCGGCCACTGGACGCTGGACAGCGATGCCACCGACAGCTCCGGCAATGGAAACACTGGCATTCTTGCCGGTGATGCTGCCATCGATACCTCATCGTCAACCAATAACGTTGGGCCCGGAAAACTCACCCTCGATGGCAGCGGCGATTATGTTGAGCTCAGCAATCATGCAGCCAGTTTTGATTCCCTGACCCAGGGCACCATTGCCGGCTGGATTAATACCGCCGATACTACCAATACCCAGGCTATTTTCGGCGTAGCCGACAAAGGAGACCCCCTCAGTTATTCTGCGTTGGGCATATCCCAGGGAAAGCTGTTTTTCGATGTCGCAGAAGCGGGCGGATACCTGATCAGGTTGAATGCCACGCCGGTTATCGCCGATGGCAATTGGCATCATGTCGCCGTCACTGTGGATGTCAACGGCAATAGTTTGTATATCGATGGTGTCAAACTGGCCAGCAGTCAACTCAGCTATACCAATGGGGATGCGTCCAGCACAGAGTTTTTCAGCCAGGTGAAAAACATCGATGCGGTGGAAATTGGCGTTACCGGTGAAAACGGAGGACTTGTCTGGGACTTTAAGGGCTTACTCGACGATATCCGGGTCTATGATCGAGCGCTGGATTCCGGGGAAATCGCCCAGCTCTATAATTTTCAAAAAGCCCCAACCGACATTACCCTGAGTCAAGCCACCGCTGTCAGCATCGCCAATCCAGGATTTGAAGCGCAAACACTGGCAGAAGACCAATGGACTGGTTCCGTGACAGGCTGGGATATTAACGGCACTGCTGGCGTTGGCAATCCGGATTTTTCAGCCTATTCATACGGCGTTCCCGAAGGTAACAATCTCGCCTATCTGGATGAAGACCCCCAACACCAACTGTCACAAACCCTTTCCGAAACCTTTCAACCTGGCAGAAGCTATGCCCTCAGCGCCATGATTGGCGATGAGATTGATGGTGGCTACAATCCCGCTGGCTGGGAAATGCGTCTCTTTGCCGGCAACCAACTCCTGGGAGCGGTAAACAATAATGATTTCGATCCGGCGGAAGGCACCTTTGAAAAAGCCACACTGCATTTGAGCGCCGATGATCTTGCCCAATACCAGGCTTATTATGGGCAAGCCTTGAAAATAGAATTTTATAACAGCGGCATCACCCCGGGTGAAGACGTTCATATCGACGATGTCCAGCTCGAATACACCGCCATTTCGGTCCCGGAAAATGCCGCCAACGGCACCGCCGTGGCCGATATCGCCAGCGTTTCCGACCCCAATACCGGCGATACCTTCACTTATTCGCTGGCTAATGATGCCGGGGGCCGCTTCGCTATCAACAGCCTGGGCGAAATCACGGTAGCCGATGGCACTCTGCTGGATTATGAATCCGCCACCAGCCACAACATCACGGTACGCGCAACCGACGCCAGCGGCCTCTTTTATGATGAAATCGTCACCATCCAGGTGGCGGATGTCAACGATCCTCCCGTCAATACACTACCGGCCGCCCAGTCGGCCAATGAAGATACTCCGCTGTCCATTTCAGGTGTTTCGGTAACTGATGCGGATGACAATTTGTCTTCTGTCCGGCTCTCGGTCTCCAATGGCGTGTTGAACGTGACCCTGG
>JALSQY010000452.1 GCA_026985035.1 Methylothermaceae bacterium | reverse complement strand
CCGCGGGAGACGATGCCGGTGACGCGGTTGGCGGTCAGGGGGACGTAGGCCAGGCGCACCCCGGCGTGGATGGTGAAGTAGTCCACTCCCTGTTCGGCCTGTTCGATGAGGGTGTCGCGGAAGATCTCCCAAGTGAGTTCTTCCGCCTTGCCGTCCACCTTCTCCAGGGCCTGGTAGATGGGCACGGTGCCCACCGGCACGGGCGAATTGCGGATGATCCATTCGCGGGTTTCGTGGATGTGCTTGCCGGTGGACAGATCCATGACCGTGTCGGCGCCCCAGCGGATCGCCCACAACATCTTCTCCACTTCTTCCTCGATGTCGGAGACCACCGGCGAGTTGCCCAGGTTGGCGTTGACCTTCACCAGGAAATTGCGGCCGATGATCATCGGCTCGGATTCGGGGTGGTTGACGTTGGCCGGGATGATGGCGCGGCCGGCGGCCACTTCCTGACGCACGAATTCCGGAGTGATTTCCTCCGGCAGGTTGGCGCCGAAGGGCTGACCCTGGTGAATCCGTTGGCCGTAGGCTTCCCTCATCGCCTGGAGATTCTGGTTCTCGCGGATGGCGATGAACTCCATCTCCGGGGTGACGATGCCGCGGCGGGCGTAGTGCATCTGGGTGACGTTGGCACCGGTTTTGGCACGGCGCGGTGCTTTCAGGTTTGGGAAACGCAAGTGAGCGGTATCACCGTCGTGTAAACGCTGGCGGCCGTATTCGGAGCTCAGTTCGGGGAGTACCTCGGAGTCGCCCCGTTCTTCAATCCAGTTGGCGCGCAGCGGCGGTAAACCCAAGGTGAGGTCGATTTTCGTATCGGGATCAGTGTAAGGGCCGGAAGTATCATAAACATATACCGGCGGATTCTCCACCGGCCCTTGCTGGGTCTGAGTCGGCGATTGGTCGATGCGGCGCATGGGAATTTTAAGGTCCGGGCGGGACCCAGTGAGATAAATTTTGGTGGAGGCGGGGAAAGGCTTGATCGCAGCCTTTTTGGCCTGGACGCTTTGCTGGAATTGTTCTGGAACGGCGCTCATTTGGTCTCTCCTCGGCGGTAAGGCGCAGGGACAGACCCGAGCTTCCCTACGCCGGTATTAACCGGAATCAGGTTCAAAGGGTGTCTCTCAGCGCCGAATCGGGTCAGTCGGCGCACCCCTAGCCCGTTTGAGGTTAAAGCTAAAGCATTGCCAGAAGTTTTGCAAGCACAATTCATATCAAATTACTCGGAAATAAATTGCAGATGTGATGGATTGGCAGGCATGAAAAC
>JALSQY010000451.1 GCA_026985035.1 Methylothermaceae bacterium | reverse complement strand
ATTAAGGCCCATTAGCATTGACAGACGCCCAGCACGAAGTGGTGATTGCCACTTCGTCAACGCCTGACCTACCGTATTTGACCACATTCCCTTGGGAATCCACCAATACCAATACCTTGCAGTCTGTATCCTCAGAGATTACTGTATAGGTCGTTGGGTTACCATTAGGATCATTCAGGGCGGCTTCTTCCATCATCAACTTCTTGGTGGCACGCTGTTTTTTGCGCACCTCCATCACATCCCTGTTGCTATTTCTTTTTTTTCGAACCTCGCTTGATTTAGTCTCAACATCTATAAACACCGCATTATCATCTTCCCTTAGCCATTTCCCTGGATTATCTATGTCGACCGGCTCTTCAGGGTTTTTGTATACGTAGAATTGATTGCCATTGTTATCTTCCAGAAGACGGCATTCGACTATCTTACGCACCCAGACCTGATCATCCACCTCTCCCTGGGTAATCAATGGATCCGCACCTTGCGCTTCTGTCTGATTGTTATCAATACACTGCTTGGCGCTGCTTAAAGCCACCGCCGCGCCACTACGCAAGGTCAAAACCACCGGAACCGCCAAAGCGCCCGATTTGACCAGTTTCCGCTTACTTTGGGAAAAAGAGGCACCCTTGGATTCTGTGTTATCAATGTGTTCTTCTTTTTTGCCATCAAGCATATCGCTATCCTCTTGCAGTTCTAATTCAGATCTTTAATCAGTTACAACCTTACCCGTATGACAAGCATAAATCATACCAATATAAATTTACCTCTTTTATTTCAAAGAGCTATTTTTTACAAATTATCGCTATGATCACAAGTGTAAAAAAAATTGACAATTTATCAACTATCAATAGTTTAGACCTTTTTGGCTTAACAATCGCTTAGCGTATTGAATGGGAATGGCATAACTGATCCCACTCGGCTTGGAAAGAAGGTTTTCCTTGCTTTCCTTGATGAAAACTTTATTAATTATCCCTATCACTTTACCGGATGCTGGATTATACAGAGGACTGCCACTGTTGCCGGGATAAGCTGTAGCATCTAGCTGAAACACGCTATAGGGTGCTTGTAGTCTTCGGAGCATTTTAGGGTCCAAATTGCGCGCTTTGGGGGTTGGGATAACAATAGGCGTGATACTCGAGACAATCCCTTCATGGGTCACTGGATAAAGCCCTAAAATCATACCAATGGGAAACCCGGTAAATGCAAAACGCTGGCCCTCTCTGACAAGACTGGAATCACCTAATTTGAGGGCTGTAAGCGGTGATCCGCCGATTTTCAGCAAGGCAATGTCGTGGCTGTTGTCTAAGGCTGCCACCTTGGCTCCCCTTAGCTTGTCTTGACCACTGGATTTGAAAAAAACCGCTAGCGTTTCAAACTTTGCTTTATCTAAAACCTTTGGCAACACATGGGCATTGGTTAAAACATACGTTCCATCAGCCACCGCAAAACCAGTGCCTCGAAAGACTGCGGGGGGAGAACGGGTACGCTGATAAGTACCCACCGCTACAATGCCCGGTTTTATTTTAGCGATAGTGTCTGGTAAAGGATTTCCCTGGGCACAAACCGCTGAAGCCCAAAGGCCCAAAAACAAGATTAATGCCTGTAATCGGCAAACTGGCATCCTTTATCTTACACCTGAGAATCATCCCGAATTAAACAGATAATAACAGATCAGCGACCTCGGTGAATTCATAATAGACTTCAGACATAATCCGTTCGATCTGGGCATCCTCCAACGTGGTGATTTGCAAAATTTCAGCAGGCATTTCTGCCAAAATGTCTTCGACCGCATCGCCCTCGGAGAGCACGCTGGTCAGACGCACAGCCAAGCTGACCAATGCTGCTTCCAAAGGAAAACCCTTCACATTTTCCGGTGCCAAGTGCAGTCCAATCGCTTCTTGCAGCCATACGGGCATGTTCCACTGACGGGCAATCTCCCCACCCACATCGGCATAAGTAAAGCCAAGCAAGTCCTTTTCCAACAAAGGTATCAAAGAACGCTTGCCTTGGGCAGCCAATAGAATTTCGCGGGTTTCATCCGGGCATTTATAGTAGATCAACAATGCGCCAATGCCGTGAAGCAACCCCCCCACGAACAACCGCTCGGGGTGCAATACGCCTGCTTCTTTCGCCAATAAACGCGCCACCACCGCACAGTAAGTACTTTGCACCCAAAATTCATCCATATCGATCAATTGAGCGGGAATATTTCTGAACTTGCTCAATGCGCAAGTCGCCAGCGCGAGACTGTAAAGAGAATCGACACCCACCAGTGTCACCGCTCTGGACACGGTATCAATCTTCCCGCCAAATCCATAGATTGGACTATTGGCCAGTTTCAACAAACGCGCCGTCAAGGCAGGATCCCGGGAAATGATCTCACCTATCACGTTGGCGTTACCCTTGGGATCGGCAATCGCTTCTTGGAGTTGAAATACCACGTCAGGCAAAGAAACCAACTCACTCCCGCTTTCCAGGAGCTGTGCTGGAGATACAAATTTACTCATAGACTCACCGCTGGTAAAAATTCAAGACGCGGGAAACGTAATGGCGGGTTTCTCTATAGGGAGGAATCCGATTCCCATATTTCCTCACCGCCGCTTCCCCGGCATTGTATGCGGCCACTGCCAATTTGATATCGCCAAACGTATCAATGAGATCACGCAAATAGCGGCTTCCCGCATCGATATTTTTGGCGGGATCGTGGCGGTCTTCGACACCATAGCGCCTGGCTGTTTCCGGCATCAGTTGCATCAACCCTACCGCCCCCTTAGGAGAAACCGCCCTGGGATTATAACTGGACTCCGCCCGGATCACTGCATGAAGCAATGCAGGTTCCAGGTCATACTTCTTGGCGATTTTCTCGATCAGAGGAGAATACAGCGCCCGCTTCGTCGCCAAGGACTGCCTTTGCCTACGGGAATTTGTAGTGCGTATGATCAGTTTATATCGAGAATGCCGGGGTTTGTCCGAATAATAGACTTGGCCGGAAGGATCCACATATTTATAGACATCCGCCATAGCCAAACTGGCAAAGACAAGCAGGCCCATTCCCGCAGCAATAAGAATTCTCAATGGCATTTCGGACTTTGAAGTGACCACACTTGAAGGTTATCGGCCAACATCAAGATTACTTTAGCTGGGAAATTCCGGGGCGGATTTTACCCGCACATTCCCGCGCCCTTTCCCGTGCTTGTTGAATACTTTCCCCGGTCGCCAACGCCACCCCCATGCGCCGCCTTTCGAAAGCAATGGGTTTGCCGAACAGACGCAATTGGGTATCGGGCACTTGCAGGGCCTGATCGACGTTGGCGAAAACGATGCCCGCACCTTCCAATCCTCCATAGATCACCGCGCTGGCGCCGGGTTGATTCATCCGCGTATCCACCGGCAGCCCCAAAAAGGCGCGTACATGAAGTTCGAATTCGTTTTGCCTTTGCGTCGCCATTGTCACCATGCCGGTATCATGGGGTCTTGGACTGACTTCGCTGAACCACACCCGATCGCCCCGAACAAATAGCTCCACCCCGAACAACCCCCGTCCGCCCAATGCATCTGTCACCTGGGCGGCAATCCGCCGGGCTGCCTCGAGTGCCGTAGAAGACATCGGCTGAGGTTGCCAGCTTTCCACATAATCCCCCCTTTCCTGGCGGTGACCGATGGGTTCACAGAATTGCGTTTCAATTTCTCTTTGATGATTCAGCGCACGCACCGTCAATAAAGTAATTTCAAAGTCGAAATCTATCTTTTCCTCCACAATCACCCGACCCCGGTCCACCCGCCCACCTTTTTTGGCTTTATTCCAAGCGGGTTCCAGTTCTTCAGGTTTGTAAACCAAAGACTGGCCCTTGCCGGAAGAGGACATGGTGGGTTTGACAAAACAAGGAAACCCCACTTTAGTGGCGACTTGCTTCAAGGCATCCAAAGAATCGGCAAATCCGTAACGGGAGGTTGGCACACCGAGCTGTTCCGCCGCCAAGCGGCGAATACCTTCCCGGTCCATCGTCAACCGGACTGCGTTGGCCCTGGGGACTACGCGCGCGAGACCTTCATCTTCCACGGCAATCAATGTCTCTGTTCCCAACGCTTCGATTTCCGGGACAATCCAGTGGGGCTGCTCCCTTTCAATCACGCCCCAAAGCTGCAGGGGATCGGTCATATCGATGACGTGGCTGCGATGGGCGACTTGCTGGGCGGGTGCGTTCTCATAGCGGTCCACGGCGATGACTTCCAAACCATAACGCTGGCAACAAATGGCGATTTCCTTGCCCAATTCCCCACTGCCAAGCAGCATGATTTTGGTGGCGCTAGCGGTAAGTGCGGTGCCGATTTGCATGACAGTGGCTCCAGTAGGTTAAATTCAGCGCTTTGAGGGGCAGGAAACCCCGGCACTTTAGAAAATCAAGCGGCTTCATAGGCTTCCCAAGCCTTGGCCAAGCGTTTTTCAGAAATGGGAAAAGCGGTTTTGATGGGTTGGGCGAACAATGACACTCTAAACTCCTCCAGGCTCCAACGGAATGGGTCGGTTTCTGGCTCGATACCTCCGGCCTTCACCCTCTCCCAATAAGCCTGCCAAAAGGGCCGGATTTTTTGAATCTTCATTTCATCCTTGGCCAATTCGTATTGTGCCTTTTCCAGCCGATATTGCAACGCTTTCAAATAACGGGTGAACTCACGTATCCTCGGCCAAGGGGTATGACGCAAAAAGCCCTGATACACAAGCAGGCCCAATTGTGCCTGGATATCTTCCCCCGTAGGGGTATGGTGCAGATGCTTCATTTCTGTAAAAGAAATTTTACACTCATGGATCAGTGCCAAAATATTTCTTATTTTGACACCCGTTTCCTGAGCCTTGATCAATAACTCGCCGCGGTGCTGTGCCAAACACTGTTCGAATGCTTGCCGGGAACGGACGGCACCGGCCTCCCCAAGAAAAACCTCAGCAATCACCAAATCCGCCACATCATCCAGCAAGGATTGCTGCTTTTCATCAGCATATAAAAAGGGGGGCTTGGGCAACTTGGCGTAGATCAATTCATCGGCGCTGCTCAAGGGAAGCTGGCGGCGAAGATATTTGATTTCCTTGGGCAAACTCAAACGAATCAAACGGCAAAGCCCTCGCCGGTGCGCTTTGCTTGCCTCCTCTTCGGTAGCAAACAACCCGATGCCGCAGGTTTCCCCTTCATCCACCACCGCAGGAAAAGCAATCACCATTTGCCCGTTTTTCGACATTTTGTGGGTTCTGGGGAGTTCACCGAACTCCCAGCTTTTACACCCGCTGCGGGTCAACTCGGACTTGGCGGCCCGTTTAAAGCCTTGCTGGGCCTTGAGGGTCAATTTGGTTTTCAGCCGTTCCAGATCCCGGCCTTGGTCAATCACGCGCCCGCGTTCGTCAAGGATTTTGAAATTCATCTTCAAATGCTCAGGCAACTGAGCTTCCTTGAGCGACACCGGATTGATCTCGATACCACTGACCCGCAGCAGCCCCTTGGCCACAGCCCCGTAAAATGAGCCTTGGCCGAAAGTCAGTTCCTCCGCCAGCCTCTCGGCGGTATCGGGAATCGGCACCAATTGCCGACGATAGCCCTTGGGCAATCCCTTTAAAAGAAAAATCAATTTCTCGGCCAGCATGCCCGGCACCAGCCAATCAAAATCCGCCTGTTGTAATTGTGGCAACACCCCCAGGGGCACTTCCACGGTGATGCCGTCCTCCTCATGGCCGGGTTCAAATCGGTACCTGAGCGGCAATTGCAAATCCCCTTTCGACCAATGATCGGGGAAATCCGTGATTTGCAAGTCCCCTTCGTGACGGGCAATCAAGTCCCGGGTCAACTTTAGTGCCTCCGGCTGACGGCGAACGATTTGCCGGTACCAGCGCTCGAAATCCGTGCCATTACAAATGTCGGCGGGGATACGCTGGTCATAAAAATCAAACAGCCATCCCTCATCCACCATCAAATCGATCCGCCGCACTTTATGTTGCAGCAACCCAAACTCTTCCAACAATGCCCGGTTGTGACGGAAGAATGCCAAGCGGCAATCGTAATCCTGCGCCACCAAAGCGGACCGGATGAAAATTTCCCGGGCTTTTTTCGGGTCCAGTTTTTCGTAGGGAACCTTGCGCCGCTCCACCAGGGTCAAGCCAA
>JALSQY010000450.1 GCA_026985035.1 Methylothermaceae bacterium | reverse complement strand
CACTGCTGTCCCATAAACCTGGCATAAAAAAGGCCTGAAAACCGACTTGTTTTGATACAATGAAATCGCCAAAAGTCATTGTAAAACAAGAAGGAGTGCAGGCCTTGAGTCATCATAATACCGTGTTTTCCCAGTTACTCAAATGGATCCCGAGACATGAATTTGAGACCCTGGCAAATCAACATCATACAGGGCGCAAACTGCGCAAAATGACCCGCTGGTCGCAGTTCGTCTCCATGGCGCTTGCTCAGTTGGCCGGGCGCTCCAGTCTCCGTGATGTCGTTAGCAGCCTCCGTGCACAGACCGCCAAGCTATACCATCTGGGCGTTGCCACTGTGAGCCGTTCATCGCTGTCCAGGATCAACGAGAAACAACCCAGTTCACTGTATGAGGCCTTGTTCGCCAAGCTGCTTGCCCGATGCCAGGGGCTTGCGCCACGCCATGGCTTCCGCTTCAAGAACAAACTCTACTCGCTCGACGCATCCACGATCGATCTGTGTCTGAGCGTCTTTCCCTGGGCAAAATTCCGCACCACCAAGGGCGCCATCAAACTGCATGTCGGCCTGGATCATGACGGTCTGCTGCCGGCCTTCATGACCATCACTGATGGCAAGACCCATGACATCAGCGCCGCGCGCGCCTTGCGCTTGCCCAAGGGCAGTATTCTCGCCATCGATCGCGGCTATACCGATTACGCCTGGTATAACCAGCTGAATGATAATGGCATATTCTTCGTGACCCGCCAGCGAAAGAATGCCGTCTACCGGGTCATCGAGCGTCATCCGGTCATCAAGGCCAAGGGCCTGACCAGCGACCAAACCATTCGGCTGACCGGCGCCAAGGCAAAACAATGCCCGATTCTGTTGCGTCGCATCGGCTACCGCGATGCCGAGACCGGCAAGCACTATGTCTTTCTGACCAACAACTTCTCACTCGCGGCCAGCACTATCGCCCAAATCTACAAGGCCCGCTGGCAGATCGAGCTGTTCTTCAAGTGGATCAAGCAGAACCTGAAGATAAAAACCTTTCTCGGCACCTCAAAAAATGCTGTCATGACGCAGATCTGGATTGCTGCCTGCGTCTATTTGCTGCTCGCCTATATCAGGTTTATCAGCCAACTCGGTAATAGCCTTCAGCAAATGCTCCGGCTGCTTCATCTCAATCTGTTTGAACGGCGCGACCTCCAGGCTCTACTGCGAGGCGACCCGCCACAACCAAAAACCTCAACCCTTCAAACTGCATTGCGGTTCTCGTGAAAGTTTATGGGACAGCAGTG
>JALSQY010000449.1 GCA_026985035.1 Methylothermaceae bacterium | reverse complement strand
GAGAAAAACAAAAATCGCGCAATTTTTGTTTTTCGCTTTCTGAACGAGCCAAGGATGACTTGTTCAAAAGTTCCAAAGGGGCTCGAGGTTATCAAACCTCTTCGTCTATTGCGAATTGTCTTTGGATTTGTAGCTGTATGGCTTTGGCTGCGGCTTTTGGATCTTTGTCATCCCGGATCGGGCGCCCCACCACGATATAATCCACGCCCATATCGAAAGCCTGTTGGACAGTGGTAATGCGTATTTGGTCGTTTGCCGGTGTTCCCTCAGGGCGAATGCCTGGCGAGACAATCAAAGGGCCCGTGCCGGCTGTTTGGCGTATCAGTCCGGCTTCCAGCCCGGAAGCAATCACGCCATCCAATCCTGCTTCCCAAGCCTGGGTGGCCCGTTGGATTACCAGAGATTGCAAATTCCCTTGAAAACCCATTTCTTCCAGGGCTTTTTCATCCAGGCTGGTGAGAACGGTGACGGCCAAAATTTGCATCTCCCCTTTACCGCGGGCGGCGGCCTGCATAATCGCCTTGTCGCCGTGTACCGTGGCAAACTGTACCCCCGTTTTACTCAATGCCCGGACTGCGCGTTCCACAGTAGCAGGAATATCATAGAATTTGAGGTCGGCGAAAATTTTTTTGTTTCTTTGCTGGAGCCAGTCAATTAATTGGAAATAGTCGCCGGCCATAAAAAGCTCGAGGCCGATCTTATAGAATGACACTGTCTCTCCCAGTATTTCCACCAGATTTTTGGCTTGTTCGTGAGTGGGGAAATCAAGGGCGACGATCAAGCGTTCGTGGGCGGGAATGGATTTGGTCGATAACGGCATGGCAAAACTTAAAGTGAGTTAGAAAATCAATTTGCAGCTCATGATACAGAATTTGGCTGCCTATGCAGGAGAAATTCCATGTTGAGTGTTTTGGCACAGATGGGATTGATGATTTTCTGTGGCTGGCTTTGGCGTCAATTCCGTCCGGGAGGAATGGCGGCCGATCTCACCCGTCAGGCATTGGCAGCAGTGGTTTATTACTTGTTTTTGCCGGCCCTGATTTTAAAGCTGATGAGCGGCGCTGACATTGGGACGGAAACGGCCCGTATTTCCGCTTTTGGGATTGCCATCACACTCTTTGGCGCATTGATTACCGCCCTCTGGATCAGGATAAAGAAAATTCCTTCCCAACAGGCTGGCGCGATATGGCTGGCGGTGACTTTTCCCAATGTGACCTTTTTAGGCTTGCCGCTGCTCCAGCAAGTCTTTGGTGACTGGGCGGCGTTATTGGCAATCCAGTTGGATTTGTTTGCCTGTACGCCCATGGTCATGACATTGGGCATTCAGGTGGCGCGGAGGTTTGGAAATTCAGGCAAGGAAGATGCCTTTTGGCCGGGGTTGTTGAAAATCCCGCCGCTCTGGGCGGCCTTTGTGGCCATCGGTTTGAATGTGATGGATTGGCAATGGCCGGAGTGGGCCTTGGCTTTTCTCGGGATGTTGTCCCAAGGGGTGACGCCCTTGATGCTGCTGTGCTTGGGACTGGCCCTGGACTGGCGGACCTTTCGCCGTCCCATGGTGCCTTATGTGTTGCCGGTAAGTGTGTTTAAATTACTTTTGATGCCGTGGTATGGGTGGTGGTTAAGCGGCTTGCTGGCTTTTGCCGGGGATAAATCCACGGCGCTTGTGCTGGAAGCGGGGATGCCGAGCATGTTATTTGGTATCGTTTTGTGTGATCGTTTCCAGCTGGATAGCCGCCTGTATGCCCTTTTGGTGACAGTTACCACATTGTTGAGTATGTTGACTTTATCCCTTTGGTTTGATTTTTTACCGGGTCGTTCATGAACAGGCCACCCCCATGCGCGGAAATCCTTTCCCAGGGTGATGAAATTGTTTGCGGCGAGATTGTCGATAGTAACAGTGCCTGGCTTTCCCGTCAGCTGGTTGAATCAGGTCTTCCAGTTATCCGGCATACGGCAGTGGGAGACCGGCTCAAGGATTTGACTTCGGTTTTGAAAGAAATCGCTGAACGGGCCGATTGCTGTATTTGCACCGGAGGCCTTGGCCCTACCCGGGATGATTTGACGGCAGAGGCCGTCAGTTTGGCTTTCGATCTGCCTTTGAAGCTGGACCCTGCTGCTCTGTTGATGATTGAAGAAAGGTTTCAGCAAAGAAAACAGACCATGCCGGAGAGTAACCGTAAACAGGCTTTGCTGCCCCAAGGCGCCAAGCGTTTGGATAATCATTGGGGGACTGCCCCCGGCTTTTATCTTGAAGCCAGGGGATGTCATTTTTATTTTTTACCTGGCGTGCCGCGGGAAATGGAGGCCATGTATCGCCAGTACGTGGCAAGGCAATTGCCCCAGTTGTTTGCCTTGCGCCGCCGGCAACGGGTGGTGATTCACGTCGAGGGCATGGGAGAATCCAAAATTGAAGCGTTGCTGGCTACTTTGGCGCTGCCTCCGGAGGTGGGGTTGGGGTTTCACGCGATGCCACAAAAAATCCGGCTGAAATTAACTTTTCCTTCTGAATATAAGAAATCCAACCGGGAGGCTATCGTTTCAGAAATTTGCCGGAGGCTGGATAAGGCAGTCACGGAAGTGGAAAGAATTGCCGTTGGCACCCAGGATGAATCTGAATGATAATAAACGGATTTACTGACAACGGAAGGAGATTAACCAATGGGATTTTTGCAGGGTAAAAAGATTTTGATTGTCGGGCTGGCCAGCAATCGTTCGATTGCGTGGGGCATTGCTCAGGCAATGCACCGGGAAGGCGCACAATTGGCTTTTACTTACCAGAACGATAAGCTCAAAGAAAGGGTGGAAAAGCTGGCCGGGCAATGCGATTCTCAACTGGCGGTTGCTTGCGATGTTAGCAGCGATGATGAAATCCAAGGCGTATTTGACTATTTATCCCAGCACTGGGACGGCTTGGATGGCATAGTCCATTCGGTAGCCTACGCCCCCAGAAAGGCTTTGGAGGGTGATTACTTGGCGTCGGTCGATCGTGAAGCTTTTCAGATCGCCCATGACATCAGCTCATACAGTTTCGCGGCGCTGGCGAAGGCCGGCCGGCCCATGATGCAGGGCCGCAACGCGGCTTTGTTGACCTTGAGTTATCTGGGGGCGGAGCGGGTTATTCCCAACTATAACGTCATGGGCGTGGCCAAGGCGAGTTTGGAAGCTAATGTCCGCTACATGGCTTCCTCGTTGGGGCCGGAAGGGATCCGGGTCAATGCGGTGTCCGCCGGGCCTATCCGCACTTTGGCGGCATCAGGCATCAGTAACTTCCGGGAGATGTTGAGTAAAGCGGAAAATGCCGCGCCCTTGCGGAAAAATGTCACTATTGAAGAAGTGGGCAATGCCGGCGCTTTCTTGTGTTCGGACCTTGCTTCAGGCATTACTGGCGAGATTGTCTATGTGGATGCAGGATACAATATTGTGGGCTTGGCATTTGAGATCTAAGGAACGCTGAATAATTCATCCCTAAAGTCTCAGTATCCGCACAACGGAAAATGTAATTGTCGTTTTGCTCTCAAACTCAGTGATGATAAATCACTGTTTTGGTGGTATGTTTGCCAGTAGGCAAACGATTAAGGAACCTCTGATTAAGTCAGAGGTTCCTTAACCAATCTCAAATTTTCCGCAGGCAAGATAGGTTTCAAACACATTCCCAGGGACGGGTTTGCTGAACAAATAACCTTGGCCTTCATCGCACTCGAAATCTCTCAGGCGTTGTAGCTGGGCCTGTGTTTCGATGCCTTCGGCCAGCACTTTGAGCCGCAGGCTGTGACCCAGGCTGATGATGCCCTTGATGATGGCAGCCGCATCTTCTTCCTTATCCATGGGGCGGACGAATGATTGGTCGATCTTTAAGGTATCCAACGGAAAGCGGCGCAAGTAGGCCAGGGAGGAAAAGCCGGTGCCGAAATCATCCAAGGCCAGCTGTACCCCCAGTTCTTTGAGTTGTTGCATGACAACCACGGTATGGTTGATATCAAACATGGCCGCCGATTCGGTGAGCTCCAGTTCCAGGAAATGGGGTGCCACTTGGGTTTCCTGCAGCAGGCGTCGAATAAGCTGAGGCAGGTCTTGCTGGTGGAATTGTTGGGCGGAGATATTAACCGCCAGGCGGATAGGCGGAAAATCCCGGGTTTGCCAGGCGCGATGTTGTATCAAAGCGTGGCGTAAAATCCACTCGCTGATGGGAGCGATTAGGCCAGTTTCCTCGGCCAATGGAATGAATTCCTGCGGTTTAAGCAGGCAGTGTTCGGGGTGGCGCCAGCGAAGGGTGATTTCCGCGCCGGTCAATATCCCATCTTTGAGGGATACTTGGGGTTGATAGAATAATTCCAGCTCATTATGTTCAATGGCATGGCGCAAATAGCCTTCCAATTTCAAACGGTGACGAGTCCGTTCATCCATGTCTGCCGTATGCAATTGCCATACTCCGCCGCCTCGTTTTTTGGCGTGTTGCAGGGCAAGATCTGCTGCATGAAGCAAGGTAGAGAAATCCGTGCCATCGGTGGGATAAACACTGATGCCACAACTGATGGTGACACAGAATTCCCGGTGATCCATATAAACAGGTTGATGCAAGCTTTCGATCAGTTGTTGAGCAATCTTTTTGGGTAATTCCGGTTCTTGATAGTTTTTGAGTAAAAGGGCAAAGGTGTCTGCTTCAAACCGGTAAAGTATGATTTGATCGCTTAATGGATTGGTTTCAATGGTTTCTCGCAACCTGACAGAGACGGCGTGTAACAGCTGGTCGCAGAGCCAGTAACCCAGGTTGCCGATAAAAAAACGGAAGCGGTCAATATTCATGAGAAATACCGCTGTATAGTGGCAAGGTTGGTCCCGTCTTAAGATTTTTTCCAGATCTTGCTGAAAGCGGTAACGGTTAGGTAGTCCAGTAATGACATCGTGATAGGCGTGCCAGGAGAGCTCATTCTCCATGCGTTTACGGGCGCTGATGTCGGTGATGTAGAGGAACAAACCGTCATTCTGGACGTTTGCTTGACAAGCAACAAAGTGGTTATCAATGGTGTATTCCCAGGTTTCGCAGGCTTGGCCTGATTGCCGGAGCTGACGAATACGATTGGCAAGGTCCGGTGGTAGCAGTTTGGCAGGGTCAGAGGGAAGGTCAAAGCGTTTTAAAAAATGTTTACATCCAGCATTGGCATAAGCTATTTGGCCCTCGCTGGATAAATAAAGCACGGGATTGGGATTGGTTTCCGGGAATCTGCCCAAGAGATCGGCGGTTTGGATTTGAGATGCCTGTTGACGATCTGTTTCGCGGGCCGTAAAAAAACGGAGAATGGCCAGGCCTGCAAGCACCAAAAGAATAATCGGCAGATACCAGGATGGGGAAAGGAAGAGCAGAAAAATCGCTGTTACAGAAAGGAAGATTAATACCCAATCCAATGACCGGCTTAATTGGAAGTTTTTTTTGTCGGGTTTTTTCGTCATCTGTAAGTGCCTGATTTTAATGTCCCTATTGTAGCTTTTTAAACGCGATGGCGCTGTATTTTAGAGAAGTTATGTACGGCCAGCGGTGATGTCCCATGCCCAACTTCCATTGTTTCTTCCTCTGATATTTTATGAAGTAAGCGCATAAGGCTGCAGGAAAAGGGCATGAGTGAACCGCAACGCCTGTGCTATAATCACGGGTACAATAAAACTGGTGACCGTGCCCAGTGGTTCGGTTGGTTTTTGGATTTGGCATCTGGAGACATCTGCTTGTGATGAAATGGCTCAATCTTGGTTTGATTCGGCTTTTTGAATTCTTGACGCTGTTACTTTATTCTTTTTTCGTGTTGACGTATTTCGGTGCCTTTTTGCTGTTGCCGCTGGATATCTTGTCCTTATTGATTCAAGGGGCGGGTTTGATCGGTTTGCCAGCCATTGTTTCCGTGCCGGTGGCTTTGGTGGTGGTGGGATATCTTTGCTATCGAGTCTACCAAATGCCTCAGGCTTACCAAGCTATCGTCAGTGGAGGAATGGAATTAGCCAATGCTGGTTATAAACAGATTCGGCAACTGGAAGCGTTGGTTTAATTTTTATTGCATCGATGACCGCATAGTGTTGTTAATTTTCCAAAAGGCGGATATCGATCCGCCTTTTTTATTAGTGATATTTTCTTTTTTCGGTTTTTCCCATTGACGTTAAACTGGGTTAATACGGCAATTCCGATGCCAGTAGGATTGCAAGTTCTGGTTTTGTTTTTCCTTTCGGCCGTCTGGACCTCACAAGCATTTTCTGAAGTGTACCGTTGGCAGGATGCGGCGGGGACATGGCATTATAGTGATCGCCGCGTCATCGGGGCCAAACCTGTTACTCTAAAAAAAGAGTTTGTTTACCTCCAAGTGGCATACGTTTTTGATGGCGATACCGTGAAACTGGAAGACGGGCGCCGGATTCGCCTGTTGAATATCAATGCGCCGGAAGTCGAAGGCCATCAAAAACTAGGAGAAAAAGGCGGGGAACAAGCCAAGCGTCAATTAGAGCAGTGGGTTAAGGGGAAAAAAGTCAGGCTTGAATATGATGCGGAGCGCAGGGATAAATATCACAGGACCTTGGCCTATCTATTTACCGAGTCCGGGGAAAATATCAATATCAGGTTGGTGCGAGAGGGGCTAGCGATTGCTAATCTACATCCGCCCAATTTAAAATTCGCCAAACAGCTGTTGGCCGCGCAGCAGGAAGCGGAAAAAGCCCGGCGGGGGATATGGGGGGAACCTGAGTATCAGCCTATTCCCATAGAAAGTCTTTTAAAGAAAAAATATCATGGCTGGCACCGATGGTTAGGAAAGCCTCGTCATATAGTGGAAGGACGAAAATATGTCAAAATGAAATTTTCCGACAATATTTCAGTAGTCATTCCCAAGGCCAATTTGAGCTATTTCCCTTTGCTGACTGATTATTTGCACCACTCAGTAGAAGTGCGGGGGTGGCCATCCAGAAGAAAGGGAAAGTATTCGATTTTAGTTCGCCACCCCAGTGATCTGAGGATTCTTAATAATTCGTGAAACACTTTCTCATAGAGGGAGCGCAATGGCCAGCTTGGTCGTTAGCCAATTTATGGTTTAGATAACTTATTGTTAATGAAGGAATAATCAAGATATGAGCAACGATTACAAGAAATATGTTTGTGTTGTTTGTGGCTACATCTATGATGAAGCCGAAGGGGATCCTGAGGATGGCATTCCTCCTGGAACCCGTTGGGAAGACGTACCTGACGATTGGGTTTGCCCCGATTGCGGCGCCACCAAAGATGACTTTGAATTGCTTGAGGGTTAATGGCTTTGTATCCAATTTAGCAGTTGATTTGCGTTCATCGCTCCGGATACCCGATCGATTTCCCGGCCGGACCGGAACAAGACCAATGTTGGAATACTTCGGATGCCAAAGCGTTGCGCCAGGGTTGGCGCTTCTTCTGTATTGACTTTGGCGAATCTGGCCTGCTGCTTCGATGCATCTGCCGCCTGAGCGAATGCAGGTGCCATCATTCGGCAAGGTCCGCACCACGGAGCCCAAAAATCCACCACCACAGGCAAGTCATTTTTTTCAACGAAACGGTTAAAATTTTGTTCGTTTAATTCCACCACTTTGCCATCTAACAGTTCGGCATGGCATTTGCCGCATTTTGGATGTTCTCCAAGCCGTGGTTCCGGTACCCGATTGACACTAAAACAATTACCGCATACGAGATACATAATAGAAATACCCTGTTAAATTTAAGTAAACGCTGAATAATTCATCCATGAATTCTCAGCATCCGCATAACGCTGATTTTGACGGTACATCCTCGTACTAAATCAGATTTCTTTAAATACCAAGTAATGTATCTAACTCCCCCTTATGATTCAGCGCAGCCAGCTCTTGAAACCCGCCAACGTGCACATCGCCAATAAAAATTTGCGGAACCGTACGGCGCTCGGTTTTGTGGAGCATTTCCTGAAATTTTTCAGGGTCTTGGTCTATTCTGATCTTCTCAATTTCAACGCCCGGTTTACTGGCGAGTAAACGTTCAGCCATGATGCAAAAGGGGCAATGGGCAGTCGAATACATGATTACTTTTTTCATAAGATGTGATTAATATTTGGGTGGAAGAATAAAAAAACAAGGGCTGAGTATTAGAGGAATATCGTTGATTTTACGGTAAACAAGCAAATGGTAATACATCAACCAGCTCTCCAGCCGCCACATGGCTTCTGTCATGCTCCAAGACAATAAAACAGTTGGCCAGACTCATTGATTTTAAAATGCCTGACCCTTGTTTGCCTGTGGTTCGGACTTGCCATTGTCCGTTGTCAGCACGGCTCATAATGCCCCGCTGGAATTCAGTACGGCCGGGTTTTTTGCGAAGCTTTTCAAGGGTACGGGCAGCAAAAGTAGCAAGGTGATAATTTTCCGAAGTGCCTGCCAACCGGTACAGGGCAGGTAGGACAAATAGATAAAACGTCACCATCACAGCCACGGGATTGCCAGGGAGGCCGAAAAAAATGCTGTCGCCAATTTTGCCAAATGCCATGGGCCGGCCAGGCTTGATGGCCACCTTCCAAAAATTGATGTTACCCAGTTCGGCCAAAACAATTTTGGCGAAATCGGCTTCGCCGACCGACACGCCGCCGGAACTGATGACCACATCACAGTGGTCTGCCGCTTTAAGAAAGACTTGTTTTAGTTGTTCAGGATCATCGGGGATAATGCCATAATCGTGAACCTGCACAGGTAAACGCGCCAAGGCGCCAATAAGGGAAAAACGGTTGCTGTCATAGACTTTCCCGGGTTCGTGCACAGTCCCTTGGGGCAAGATTTCATTGCCGGTAGAAACGATTCCCACATGGATTTTGCGCTTAACGGCAATTTCGCTTTGGCCAATGGAAGCGATCAATCCCAGGTCGGCGGGCAGCAGTAATTTGCCTGCGGAGAGAATGGTTTCACCTTGGGAAATGTCCTCTCCCGCCAGACGGATATTTTCTCCTGGGCGATGTTTGCCATCGATGAGAATTTGATTGGCAGCGATGTTTTTTACATGTTCTTGCATGAGGACAGTATCGCTACCTGTTGGCAGGATGGCGCCTGTCATAATTCTTATCGCCTGACCAGATGCCAATTTTTCAGGGCAAGGTTTCCCCGCCAGTGCTTCCCCGATTACGGTCAGTGTTTTTTTTTCGTCTGTTGCGGGAATATCTCTATGATGTATGGCATAGCCATCGACTGCTGAATTGGTGTGGGCGGGAACATTGATTTTTGAAACGATGGATCTGGCCAGTACCCGGTGGGAGGCATCCGTAATGGAGATGCACTCTGAACCAGAAAGCGGGGTGATTTGATCGAGCACTTTGCTGATTGCTTCCTCCAGGCGTAACAGTCCTGGCTCAAACAAATCAGTGCAACTTGGAGAAGAGTGAATCATGAATAGAGTGATTTGGCTTCACAAGTGGTTGGAAATACACAAATTCTACAATGAATTGTGTAAAATCCCCTTGTCAATTACATTAAAACCGCAGAAAAATTCTGCCATGTTTTACAATCTTCTGAGAATCGACATGGATGGATTCGGTAAGATTTTGAATAAAAATAATTTTTTAAGTTTGGCTTGGCAATTGCTTTAAAATTGCAGAATGGAAAATAATGTCCAAAATCGAATGATATGAGTACCCAAACTACACTAAAAAAAATGCACAACGAATCAAATGGCCGAAGCCGCCGCAGGGAATCGCGCAGATCCACCCATTCTCACAGAAAGCGGACAAAATTAATTTATGGGTTGTGGACTGCTGTTGGATTGCTTTTTTTAACGCTGTTATTTGTTTCCATCAAATTGAGCATGTATGCGAAAGAAGTAACCGAACTGAACATGATAGAAAAAAAGCAGTCGCGGGAATTGGAGCAAATGCGGCCCAAGCTTGACCAGCTGAAAAAAGAGATTGACGACTTGGTCATGGGGCGTTTGCCTTCTCTGCACAGGCTGGAATTCGATAAAGTGATTCCAATCCAGGAGCAATATGTACGCAATATCATTTTTACGCTGATAGGGCGCGAACAGGACCGGAATTATGAATATAAGCTGACCTTGAAAAACGATACCCTGACGGCCATCCATCCGATTGTCAAAATCCTTTTCTTTGATCGTCTTGGTATTCAAGTGGGTTCCTCCAGCATCGGTCTTGACGAGCATGGCCTGCCAACCCTCGAGGTGCTTGAGCGGGGAGAAGTGCGTTCCTATTCTTCCGTGGTTAAATTATCCGATGGCAGGCGGGCAGAATACTTCATGGTTCAAGTGGATTTGCCGGAATATCAAAAGATATCGGTAGATCAGCCCCGCCAATAAATGGTTAGTCTATTGCCGGAAGCATTAACCTGGAGGTATTAGCGACCGGCTTGCAGGCAGGCAGGGACGGTTTGATCATTTTGACCAGTTTTGCCGCGGTAGCCCTATAGGCGGTCAATTTCCCGCCATACAAGGTTACCAAGCGCGGCCGTGGTGAACGGTCGGTCCAGAAGATGGTGTCCCGGGGGCGAGAAAAAGGACCGCCTTCCCCAACCGGCAATACTCTAAGGCCTGCAAAGCTTCCTTGAATGTCTTCTGGCCTTCTGGGCGGCTTGAAATAATGGTTATAAACCGTCAAAAGGTATTCTATCTCGTGGGGGAGTGGTCTTGTCCCGGCTGGATCTCCCTGGTACGGCGTCTCTGTTGTGCCAACCAGAATATTATTGCGCCAAGGCATGATAAAGACGGCTCTTTGATCCTGGGGGGCTTCCAAATAATAGATATGCTTCAGGTGGCCTGGAATTTGAATGTGGGTGCCTTGAATCAACTCCACGGCGCAAGGTGTTTGGCGCGGAGTGATTTTAGCTAGCACCTCATTGGCCCATGGCCCGGCAGTATTGATGACTACCCGTGTTTTGATCTGTCGGGAGCCTTTGGCAGTGGCAAAATTTACTGTACAGCCATGGTCGTCGATCTCGGCATGGCCGAAGCGTGCTTGATAATAAATTTCTGTACCCAGTGATGCCGCCGAAGCCAGTACCGCTCGCGTCAAACGTGCATCATCTGTTTGCGCGTCAAAGTAGCTGAACAAGGCTTGCAGATCATTCGTGCGCAGCCCGTCCAGCCCATTCCAGCGGTGCTTGGGGATAAAATAAAATGGTTTTCGGCTAAACAGGGAATAAATTGCCAATCCCAACGCTATTTTCCACGGGCGCCGGCGGGTTTCTGGAAAAACAGGAATATAGAAAGGAACCAGGTGAACCAAATGGGGGGCATTTTGGAGTAATAGCGCACGTTCATGCAAGCATTCCCAAACCAAGTGGAACTGGCCGGTTTCCAGATAACGCAGGCCACCGTGTATCAGTTTGGAAGAGCGGCTGGAGGTGCCGCGAGCCGGTTCGGGGTACTGTTCCAGTACGAGTGTTTTGTAACCGGCCGCCGCTGCTGCCTGGGCAGCCCCCGCGCCATGGATGCCCGCGCCAATCACCACCACATCATAATCCATGGTTACACGCTTTTTCAGCTAGCTGGGGATGGTTCAACATGCCTCCTATGTCAGCAGTTTCTATCAGTTCGGCCCCTTTTTCCGCCCAGGATAGGGCGACCCTGGGATCGATAATGTCATAGATCATCCACTGCCAATGACCTGGCCATAGGGGTTGTTCGTCGGGAATTTTGCGTGCATTACATATCAATAGTTGCGGCTGGAGCCCTTCGGCTTTTTTTTGGTGGTCCCTATTGTAATGTCGCAGTACCCAACCTATCGGCAAGTGCGGTTCTTGTTGCGCGTAGGCCAGGGCTTCATGGGAATAAGATATCAGGCTACATTGATTTTTATAGGGTCCCAAAGCCTCAAGCAGCCGGTCGATAACAGTTTTGAAGTGCCAACGGACCATACTTTCTTGTTTGATTTCCACCAGAGCCTTTGCCTGGGGACAGCTTTTTAACAACGGTAAAACTTCTCTCAGCCGGGGAATGGGTGTCGGTGAAAAACGATTTCCAAAACGTTGTGGTTCATGCACGCTAAAATGGCGCAATTGATCCGAAGTTAAATCAAAAATATCCATATCCTGGCCCGACGTTCTTTTGAGATTGGTATCGTGGAGGAGAACAAAGTCCCCATCTTTCATCATTTGGAGATCAAATTCGACCATGCAGGCCCCTGCCCGCAGTGCCGCTTTCAAGCCAATCAGGCTGTTTTCGGGATAACATTGCATATATCCCCGGTGGGCGACTAAAGTAGGGATTTTCATTCGGCTAGATATTGCTTGAGAAAATGGCGAAATTGGCTATATCGTGATTCTAACCCGGGATCAGGCCGAGGTGTAAATAAGTCGATTGGGGTAGATGTTTTCCAATTTTCCGGGCGTCCGGCAGCCAGCCAGGCAATACCCCGGGCGGTGGTTTCAGGCGCTTTCAAGCGCGCTACAGTAAGATGAGATAGGTTAGCCAATTGTTGACACAGGCCATTGAGGTTGGCAAGGCCGCCACTGACATAGAGTTTGGAGAGTGGTGATTGTTGGTGCATAAGTTCTAGATTTGCCTGAATCATGAAGCCGATACTTTCTACAATGGCGACAATGCGCTTTTCGATGCTTATGTTTGGGGCTTCCCCGACAAATCTGGGGGCTATATCCTGTCGCCACCAGGGGGAACCCAGGCCGCCAATAGTATTGATAAAAATTGGTGGGTGTGTGGTGTGTTCGAGCCAGGCGGGTAATTGTTGGTAAAGATTTTCAATACCCCACTTTGTGCGGGCCCAGTTCAGCGCATTGCCTGCGCCATTTACCGTTGCTTCGCGGAGGTAGAGGGTTTGCTGGTGATCGCTAAAGGCAATGCCGGTAACTTGGGTCTGACTGGGTCTTGGTCTGAAACCGATCTCCCGGAGTATAAATGCTCCACTGCCAAGATTGATTAAAGCGCTATCAGATTCAAGTTGGCCGGCCCCGAAAAAGGCTGCATTTTGATCGCCATTGACGGCAAGCACAGGAATGGCGGTGTCTTTTAGCAACCCAAAGTTCCCACAAATAGGGGTGCATTGCGGCAAGCAATGGAGTGGCACTTGAAACCATTCCAATAATTGAGGGGACCAATTAAGGGTAGCCAGGTCCATCAACTGGGTGCGCTGGGCATTACCGTGGTCGGTTTTAAAAGGGCGTGTGTCAAGTAAATGAAACAGTAAAAAGCTTGCCAATGGAGAGAGTCTCAGCTCACCAGGTATGTTCGAGCTGGTTTTTAGCCATTGTTGCAACCAGTGAAGTTTGCTCGCACCATAATGGGGAGAGAGGGGAAGCCCGCTGATTTTGGAAATTTCGGCCTTGTGACTTTGCAAACCTTCAACCAACGGCATGCCGCGTACGTCTTGCCAACTCAAAGCGGAGCTAACTGGCCTGCCATCGCGGGCCCAGGCCAGAACCGTTGACCGCTGCGTAGCGATGCCGCAAGCGGAAATTGGGGCTTGGGAGGCGGTAATGATTTTATGAATTACTTGCTGGACAGAATGGACCAGCTCCCATGGGTCTTGTTCTACTCGTCCATTGTGAAAACGGCGAATGCCGATATTTTGCAGGGCATGGGCAATGGGTCGGCCCAGACTGTCAAAAAGAATAGCTCGGCTGGCGTGGGTACCCTGATCAACAGCCAAATAGGTTTTCCTGGGAAGCATTTTGAATCAGTAGTTGTTCAAAGCCAGGCCTTTCTATCCCGCTGGTGCATATTGGGAAGAGAGAAAGTTTGGAATCCGTTGTTCTAGCCAATACTCGCCCTTTCCCGGCATATCCCCTTGAATAAATCCTACATGGCCACCACCAGAGGTAATTTCCATCATGAAATATCGGGATGTTTTTTCGGATGCCGGAATCACATCGGGCGTCATAAATGGATCATCAATGGCCTGAATCAACAATGTCGGCACCTGGATGCTTCCCAAAAACCGCTGGGAGCTGCATTGTTCATAGTAATCATGCACATCCTCAAATGGGTAAAGTCCGGCAATGACACGGTCATCATACTCCCAAAAGGATCGGATCGAACTTAGGTCGCCTAGAGATTTGAGTTTTTGCGCTTCTTCGGACAGGCCGTTTTTTTCTAGGTAATGAATTTTTTGGGTCACATATTGTTTCAGCTCACTAATCAGACGATTACGGTAGATTCTGGAAAACCCCTGATCCATGGTTTCGGCACACAGGTGTAACTGTAAGGGCACAGAAACCGCGCAGGCAGCAAATAAATCGAGTTTACCTTTCTGTTCCCCCAACCACTTCAAGAGGACATTGCCGCCCAAGGAAAAACCGACAGCAGCCATGGGCGTTATAGGTTCCAGTTGGTGGAGATGGCGGTACACATAATCCACATCGCCGGTTTCACCCGAATGATAACAACGCGCCGTAAGGTTGGGTTTTTCCCCACAGCCGCGGAAATTCATGGCTACACTACGCCATCCCTTTTTCAGAAACGCCCATTGTTGTCCTTTTATGTAGTGGGAATCAAAGCTGCCGGCCAAGCCGTGCAGCAGTAATACCAAAGGGCCATGGCCTTGGCCGCACCAGGCCAGTTCCAGAAAATCCCCATCCGGTGTCTCCAGGAGCTGGATGCGACGGGGAGGGGCAGGCAGGCGCCGGGTAAAAGTAGGCCATAAGGTTTGCAGGTGGGGGTTATTCAGCCACCACGCCGGCTTGAATGAGGTTTGGAGAATTGTGCCCATTTTTGCGGAATTAATGAATGAAACAAGGCTATTTTCGTGCAAAATGTTTTCGAGAGCGAATCCATGAATGGAACTGACTACCTTCAGGCGGTATAGTTGCCTTTTGAGGCTGTCGGCTGGAGGGCCGATCTATCCGGCTTACTGTCATACCTCGTGCAGCCACCGGCTTTAGCCGGTGATTGTTCGGGTTTGAGTGCTTGAGAAATCCCGCTTTGACCTGTCTTAAAAACGGTATATAATTACCTACTCATTTTTTATTCGGGGCATAGCGCAGTCTGGTAGCGCGCCTGCTTTGGGAGCAGGATGTCGGGGGTTCAAATCCCTCTGCCCCGACCATTCCAGCGCCTGTAGCTCAACCGGATAGAGCATCGGCCTTCTAAGCCGAGGGTTGCAGGTTCGAGTCCTGCCGGGCGCGCCAATGATGCGCCGGAGTGGGCCTGCCTTTCCACAATGCTCAAGTAATGGATTACCTCCTTGCTATTTCTAGAATTTAACCTATGACGATTGAGTATCGCCGTTACTGGCCTTGGAGCGTGCTGGCACTAGGGCTGCTGCTTTTTACTGTACTGATCATAACCCGTCCCCGTCAACCAGCCCCCGCCGTGAAAGCACGGGTTTGGCAGGTGGAAGCCGTGAGTGTCAATCCCCGGTCATTAGAGCCCATATTGACCTTGTATGGGCAAGTTGAAACACCCGCTTTGATGCAAGCCGCAGCACCCGGCAAGGGCAGGGTAGGGGAGGTGCTAGTAAAAGAGGGGCAGCACGCGAGAAAGGGACAGGTGTTAATGCGCTTGGACTCCAGGGATTTTGAGCCTCGGGTCATTCAGGCCCGGTCTGATGTCGAGGAATTAGAAGCCCAGCTAGAACAGGAGAGATTGCGCTATGCCAGTGACTTAAAAGCACTTGGGCACGAGCAATCGCTGTTGACGCTGTTGAAAACCGCAGTGGCGCGGGCGGAAAAGCTACTGCGCAAAAATTTATTGTCAGCCGCCGCCGTGGATAAAGAGAAGGTGGAATACCAGCGCCAGTCACTGGCAGTGGTGGCGCGTCAACTAGCTGTTAATGAACATCAAGCTAAATTAACCCAGCTTCAAGCTAAATTACAGCGAGCACAGGCGGCGCTTGCAACCGCCCAATTAGCTCTGGAACGCAGTCAGGTGATTGCCCCCTTTGACGGGATTGTGGCTAAAGTCGAGGTTGCGGAGGGAGATTTTGTCCAAGCGAATCAAGTGCTCCTGAGTTTTTATCCCTGGCAGAAGCTCGAACTCAGAGCGCGAATTCCCACCCCTTTTCAGGCAGAAATTCAACAAGCGCTGGAAAAGCATATTCCCTTGCGGGCACAGGGAGAGAGCGCGGGTAGCCACTTTAGCGCTTGGTTGTCCCGGCTATCGGGGAGCGCAACGGCAGGCGGGATTGACGCCTTGTTTGAGGTTGCCGAGGGAGGAGAGCGTTTGCGTCTTGGCATGACAGCCACTCTGGCCCTCCGTCGCCCCCCTCATGATAATGCCGTGCCGTTGCCTTATTCTGCGCTGTATGGCAGCGACAAGGTATTCAAAATCGTGAATGGGCGTTTACACCCGGTAACGGTGAATATTTTAGGAGACTATGACGGCGAACAGGATGAATCCTGGCTCCTCGTAGCCTCTAATCAACTAAATTCCGGAGATAAAGTGCTAATCACCCACCTGCCCAATGCCGCCGCCGGTTTGCCGGTTGAAATCAAGGTGGAGAAATAACCGGCGTGTTCTTGTTATCTATCATGATTGAATGTCAGTAGTACCAAGATGGCCAATCACAGTGAGGGCTGGATAGCTTTTTTTGCCCGCCATAAAGTTGCCGCCAACCTGCTCATGACCTTAATGATTATGGGGGGGATTTTTGCACTGGAAAAGCTGAATATCCAGTTTTTTCCCAACTTTACTCTGGACATCGTCCGAGTCAGCGTGGTGTGGCCCGGGGCCAGCGCGGAGGATGTGGAAACCGGTCTGACCACGCCCCTGGAGCAAGTCCTCAAATCGGTGGATGACTTGCGCAAGATGACTTCCACTTCGGCTGAAGGGCGCAGCGCTATCACATTGGAATTCAGGGAAGGGACAGATATTCTCCTGGCGCTCAATCAAGTCAAGCAAAGGGTGGATGAATTCCGTAACCTTCCCCGGGAGGCGGAAGACCCGCAGATCACCCATATCGCTCGCTACGAACCTGTTTCCCGCCTGATTTTGTACGGCGATGATCTGGATACGCTGCGTCCATTGGCTCACCGCTTTGAGCGTGAACTTTTGGACCGGGGCATCGATAAAGTCAATGTGATTGGCTTGCCAGAGGAAGAAATCGCCATTGAGTTTACCCATGATACCTTGAATGCCTTAGGTCTAAGTCTCGACCAAATTGCCGAACGCATTGATCAATTCAGCCGGGACATTCCCGCCGGAAGTTTTGGCGACCAAGAGCTGCTGAAAGTGCTGCGGGTGACAGAACAACGCCGCTCGGAGCTGGAATTCTCCAGAATTCCACTGTCAGCGCTCCCCGCCGGGAGAATTGAGCTCGGCGGGGTAGCGAAAATCAAGCGCCAACCCATAAAGAACAGCACTTTTCTGACCTTTCGAGGGAAACCGGCGGTGGAGCTGCAAATCCGCCGGGCAGAGCATGGGGATTCGTTTAAGTCGGCGGAAATATTCAATCGTTGGCTGTCGCAAGTCCGCGGGCAATTGCCTCAATCGATTCAGCTCCATGTCTATAACGAGACTTGGGGGCTCATCAAGGAGCGAATCAATCTGCTGCTCAAAAACGGCGTGACGGGCCTGATTTTGGTGGTCGCCATTCTATATCTGTTTTTGAGTGGCCGGGTGGCATTTTGGGTGGCCTTTGGCATTCCGGTTTCCTTCATGGCCACCTTGTTGCTCTTGTATATTGCCGGGGGCAGTATCAACATGATCAGCCTGTTTGGTTTGATCATGGCTCTGGGGATCATTGTCGATGATGCAATTGTCGTGGGCGAGGATGCCCTGGCCCATTATCAAATGGGGGAACCGCCTCTATTGGCGTCTGAGGGCGGGGCGCGGCGGATGCTGGCGCCGGTGATGGCTTCTTCCATGACGACGGTAGCTGCCTTTCTACCCTTAATGTTGGTAGGTGGGCCGACCGGTAAAATCCTGTTTGCTATTCCCCTGGTAGTGATTTCCGTCATTTTGGCGTCGCTGGTGGAAAGTTTTTGGGTGCTGCCAGCCCATTTGCGCCACGCCTTCGCCAAAATGCATGGCGGGGACGATGGCAAGTTACGGCAAAAATTTGATGCAGCTTTCCGAAATTTCAAAGAGCAGCGCTTCCGCCCTTTGGTAAAAGCCGCGCTACGCTACCGGGGACTGACTATCGCGGCAGCTTGCAGTTTGCTGATTCTGTCACTGGGCTTGGTGGCTGGCGGCAGGGTGCACTTTTTATTTTTTGCCGCGCCGGAAGCCGATATTCTCTATGCAACCGTGGGGTTTGTGCCGGGAACTCCCAAAGAGACAGTCAGTGCCTATTTGGCAGAAATAGAAAAGGTTTTACGGCAAACCGCCGAGGAATTGTCTCATGAGCCATTGCTGCGTACAGTAGAGAGAATTCAGGGCCAGGGCTTGAGCAATGATGGCAGATTGCAGCAGCAAGCCGATCATTTGGGGGCAATGGTTGTCGAGCTAGTGCCTTCCGAGGAAAGAGAGGTGCGCAGTTGGGAGTTGATCGAAGCTTGGCGCAAGCATATTCCCCAGGTGCCGGGACTGGACAATTTGATTATAGTGGCGCGCCAGGTGGGGCCTCCAGGCCGGGATGTGAGTGTGCGTTTGGTGGGCGATGATGCGCAAGTCCTTAAACGCGCTGCCTTGGAATTACAGGAATCGTTAAAGTCGATTCCCGGGTTGACCGATGTCACCGAAGATTTGCCCTACGGCCGGGAGCAATGGATTTACCGGTTGACCCCGATTGGTGAATCTTTGGGGTTGACGCCCGAGGAACTGGGGCGGCAGCTTCGCACAGCCTTTGCCGGGCGCTTGGTACAGATTTTCCAGGATGGCCCGGATGAAGTAGAGGTCCGGGTTCGCCTGGCGCAAGAAGAACGGGCGCATCTCAAAGTGTTGGAAAATTTTCAGGTGAAACTGCCCACAGGAGAGTTTGTGCCCCTTCATACCGTGGCGAAGGCGCGGTCCAAGCAAGGATTTGAAATATTACGCCATGCCAATGGCCGCTTGGCGGTGGATGTGTCGGCGGAAATCAATACCCAACTGAATAAGCCGGGGTTGGTAATGGAAAGTCTGATGACGGTGACGTTACCCCAATTGGCGAAAAAATACGGCATTGAATACAGCAGTTCCGGGCGGGCGGAGGATCGGGCCGAGACGCTTGCGGATATGAAACGGGGGGGGATGATGGGGCTGATGTTGATCTATCTGATTTTGGCCTGGGTGTTTGGTTCCTATGGATGGCCGGTGATTGTGATGGCGGCCATTCCTTTTGGTTTAGTGGGTGCGATTGTAGGTCATCTTGTCATGGGGATTGATCTGACGATTTTGTCCCTGTTCGGCATATTCGGTTTGTCGGGCATTGTAGTGAACGATTCCATCATTCTGGTCAGTTTTTACCATCATCTGCGCGGTAGCGGCATGGGCTTGTTCCAGGCTCTGGAAGAGGCGGCTTGCCAAAGGCTGCGGGCGGTGCTACTGACTTCGCTAACCACGATTGCCGGCCTGTTACCTTTATTATTCGAAACCTCCCTGCAGGCAAAATTCTTGATTCCCATGGCAGTTTCCATCGCTTTCGGTTTGTTTTTCGCCACGGCTTTGGTGCTTTTGGTTATCCCCGCCTTGCTCTATGTCTATGAAGATTGGCGGGAAAAGTTGGCTTCGTGGTAACCTTACACCAATAGCCAGAAGCATTTTCCAGACGTGTTCCCGCACCATGTTTTCCATGCCTCCGACATTGATTGATGAATAAAAACACCTCATCTCCTGCCTATCAAGCAGTCCAAGTATCGGCCCCCGCCCGGCTGCACATGGGCTTTATTGACTTGAGCGGTGATCTGGGGCGCAGTTTCGGCAGTGTAGGCGTGGCAGTGGAATCCTTGCAAACCTCGGTAACCGTGAGCTGGGCCCAAACCTTGGAAATTTCCGGTCAAAACGAATGCCGTCTTGAATCCCTGGTGGATCATTTCTTAAAGGTTCTGAGTGTCCCTCGCTATTTTCGAATTCACATGGATTCGATGATTCCTCCTCACGCGGGCCTGGGTTCCGGCACACAATTGGCATTGGCGGTGGGGATGGCTTTGGCAAAATTCTGGGGTTTGAATCTGGATGTCAGGGATATTGCCCGGTTGAGTGGCCGTGGCGCCCGCTCGGGTATTGGCATAGCGGCATTCGAACGAGGAGGATTTATTGTCGATGGCGGGCGTGGACCAGAAACGGTTACCCCGCCTCTTCTTTCCCGCTTGCCAGTGCCTGCCCATTGGCGATGGCTGATGATTTTCGACAAACGCTGCCAGGGTTTGTCCGGCACCCAGGAGTTACAAGCCTTTCAAGACTTGCCTTCATTTCCCGTGGAGGTTGCCGCCAGGCTTTGCCATAAGTTGTTAATCAGTGGATTGCCTGCCTTGGCGGAGGCAAACGCGCAAGCCTTTGCTCGGGTGATTGCCGATATTCAAGTCGCCAACGGCGAATATTTTGCCTCGGCTCAAGGGGGGCGTTATACCAGCCGAAAGGTAGCGAAGGCCTTACACTGGTTGGAAAATCAAGGGTTTGTCGGTCTAGGGCAAAGTTCTTGGGGGCCGACCGGCTTTTGCCTGATACCAGAAGCTGACAGAGCAGAGGAGGTTTTATCCCAAATCCAGGGTGAATTTTGCCACTACGAGGACTTGGTATTTCAGTTGGTGGCGGCGCGCAATACAGGGGCAATGATTGTGTGTGACGAGTTCGAAACCAAGCGGTTGATTTCATGATGATACTGATGAAATATCCGGGCTAGACACAATGTTTTGATCCTGCCAATGTCTGACACTATTTTAATCATTGCTCAGTCGGCACGGATGTTGGCTGTTTCTGCAAGGCGGGGTAGGTGGCAACCAGTGGTTTTGGACCGGTTCGCCGATCTGGATACGAAAAAAAATGCCTGCGCCTGGCGCAAAATCCCCGTCCATCAGAACGAATTTAATGCCCGGGAACTTACGGCATTGGCTCAGGAAATGATCCATCAATACTCACCCGTGGGGTGGGTCTATGGCAGTGGCTTGGAAAGTCTGCCCAAGGTAGTGGAGGAAATTTCCCGCCTCTGTCTGTTACTGGGAAACAGCGCCGATAGTCTTCGATTGTGCGCTACACCCGAGCGCTTTTTTCCCGCCTTGGATAGGCTGCAAATTGCTTATCCGGAGACTACTTGGGAGCAGCCCGGGAACTTGACCGGCTGGTTGGCGAAACAAGGCGGTGGTCATGGGGGCGTAAGGGTAGCGCTCAGTCCCTATGCCTTGGCAGGCGGCAGGATGTATTTCCAAAAGCGTCTGCCAGGTAATGTGTTTACTTATTCTTTTCTGGCGGGGAAGAGACAATTTTTCTGGGGCGCCTTTAACAGGCTCTATCAAGCCGCTTATAATGCCCAGCAACCATTCGCTTATGCCGGGGCAATCAATCGGGCCGAGCTGCCAGCCGGGATAAAAAAAACAGTGATGGATTATGCGCGGCGGATGATAGAAACATGGGATTTGCGTGGCTTGCACGGACTGGATTTCATGGTAACAGAAGCAGGCCCCAAGGTATTGGAACTCAATCCCCGTCCCGGCGCGGTGGTTGGTTTGTGGGATGAAGATTGGAGCGATGGATTGTTGACGGCACATATTCAGGCTTGCCGGGGGGAATGGCCGGTTCTGCCTAAAGCGGGTCCGGTAAGAGGGTTGCGGGTGATTTTTGCTCGCCGAACATTGATCATACCCGATAATATGGCATGGCCAGCTTGGTGTGTCGATTTGCCCGCTTCGGGGGAAAAGTTTGGTATTGGAGAACCGGTTTGCAGTATCGTGGCCGAGGGAAACTCTGTGGCCAGGGTAGAAAGCCGGTTGCAGTCACGGAAACAGTGGGTAGAAAAGCATTTGGCTCAGATGGAGCTTGGGGAAATGCTCATTTGATGGAGTCGTTGTGCAGTTTTGAGAGGGGAGTGAAAAATGACTGAACAAGCATTGGTGAGCGTAAACTTTACCGCTCAGCCGTTGGTGGAATCTTTGTTAAAGGATGCCAATATGTTGCGGTTGAAAGTCAGCCGCCTGGAAAATGGTGTCACTTTGGTCGATGCGGGCATTGAGGCTGAAGGCGGATTGGAAGCTGGCCGCAGAATCGCGGAAATTTGCATGGGTGGCATGGGAACCGTCACTTTGAATCACAGCGCCATTACCCCCGACTGGCCGCTCAGGGTGAATGTGCATGCGACCGATCCGGTACTTTCCTGTCTGGGCAGTCAGTATGCCGGCTGGAGCCTCTCCCACGGCAAAGGCAAGGAGGCGTTTTATGCACTGGGATCGGGACCGGCGCGAGCCTTGTGCAGCAAGGAAACATTATTTGAAGAACTTAAATACCGCGATCAGGCCGATGCCACGGTGTTGATTATGGAGGTGGACAAGCCGCCACCGCTGGCACTGCTCGACAAAATTGCCAACGATTGTGCGATTGGTCCGTCAGGTTTGACTGTCGTTCTGACACCGACCTCCAGCTTGGCCGGCGGGTTACAAGTGGTGGCCCGGGTATTGGAAGTGGCCATGCACAAGACCCATGAGCTGCATTTTCCCCTCGAGCATATTATGGACGGTTCCGGGACCGCGCCGGTTCCGCCCCCGGCGCCGGATTTTATTACCGCCATGGGGCGCACCAATGACGCGATTTTATTTGGCGGTCAAGTGCATTTATTTGTCAAAGGCAGCGATGAGGCGGCCGAGAAATTGGCCAAGGACTTGCCCAGCTCCACTTCCAGGGATTATGGCAAGCCTTTTGCCCAGGTATTCAAGGAATATGAGTACGATTTCTTCAAGATTGACCCCATGTTGTTTAGCCCGGCAAGCGTGATTGTTACCGCAGTGGAGTCCGGTCGCAGCTTCCGGGCAGGAAAGTTGGACGAAGAATTGCTGGCCAAATCCTTCGGAGGATGAGTCCACCCAAGGTTGCCATTGTCACCGACGATCCAGGCTGGCACGGCCGCCGTTTACGGCAAGCTTTTGCCGAACGGGGATATGAGACACGGTGTGTGTCATTACTTGATGGGCACATTTACATAGAATCAGGCAGATTGCCGGTGACTTTCCCGGGGTTCGAATCGTCCCTGCCAGCAGGCGTATTTGTTCGAGGAGTTCCAGGAGGCACCCTGGAAGAGATCATCACATATCTTAATTTGCTCCACATCCTCGAAAAATCAGGCGTCAAGATTTACAACCCTACCCGGGGCATCGAATTAAGCGTGGATAAAGGCATTGCCAGTTTTCTACTACACCAGGAGGGTATTCCGACTCCTCCCACCTGTATTACCGGTCGGCGGAATCAAGCGTTGGCTTTTGCAGATACGATTTTTCTTCAGGGGGAATGGGTAGTCAGCAAACCCTTGTTTGGTGCCCAGGGAGAGGGGATCGAGTTGCATCAGAGCTTAGATTGCCTTGCTCGCCTCAAACCGGTGGGAGGCGTATATTACTTGCAACAATATATACGCTGCGATCCCGTGCGGGATTGGCGGGTTTTTGTCATTGCTGGCAGAGCTATAGCAGCCATGAGCCGCTATGGTGCGGATTGGCGCACCAATGTGGCGCAAGGCGGACGGTGCGAAAAAGCCGACCTTGATTCTGCCCTATGTCTGTTGGCGGAAAAGTCGGCACGGACTTTGCTTTTGGATTATGCAGGTGTGGATATCCTGCGTGACACGAAAGGAAATTATTGGGTGCTCGAAGCTAATGGCATTCCCGCCTGGAAAGGATTGCAGAGCGTGACCGAAACGGATGTGACAGCCCTATTGGTTGATGATTTTTTACGGCATTGCCAATTGGTCTCGCGTTAATGGAGATGGGAAAGCCGGAGCAAAGCGATTTGGCCCAGGCCTATCTGGAAGCATGCCGCCTGGATGTCGAAGCGTTCAAACCAGGTAACGTCAGCATTTATTCCCAGGGCCACGGGATGACCGTGGAAGATTTCCTGGTCAGTGCCCAGGCAAGCGTTGAGCCATTAACCGATCCATCTCTCTCTTTGGGGGAAAGGATATATTATGCGGTAGAAGCAACCAAAGACAGGGTGGGATGCAACACTAACCTGGGGATTGTACTGCTGACGGCGCCCTTGATGGCGGCCGTGCAGTGCCTTGGCGAGGGAGAGGTAAGGACGCGCTTGCACCGAATATTGCAGACTACCACAGTGCAGGATGCCGAATGGGTTTACCGGGCGATTCGTTTGGCGAATCCAGGAGGGTTGGGGCATGCGGAAGCAGAGGATGTGAACAAAAAACCGACAGTGACCCTATTGAAAGCCATGGAATTGGCCAAACAGTGGGACAGAATTGCCTATAATTACACTAGCGATTACAAAGATGTTTTTCAGCTGGCCATTCCCGGTTATCATATTGGGGTTTACCAATGGGCAGATGAGCGATGGGCGGCGGTTTATGTGTTTGTCCGTTTGCTGCGGGAGATTCCTGACAGCCATGTCGAACGTAAGTTTGGCAAGCGTTATGCATCCATGATTTCCGCCAAATGCGCGCATTTGGAAGATTTGTTACAACGTGCCGTGAATCCAGAACGAGTTTTGCCGCAACTTAAGGAAGCAGATGCGGCGTTCAAAGCGGCGGGTATCAACCCAGGCACCACGGCTGATTTGACGGTCGCGACGGTATTGGCGGTGCGCCTGGAACAACTCCTGACGCCGGGAAATTCAAGGGATGGGCCCGGGCAGGGTAGAGTGGCTGGGGACGTTGTTCCTTAATGCTCTTGTGGGGAGAACAACAATGTCGTTAATCGGGAAATTTTTATCATTTTTTTCATCATCCAAGACAGAGGAGACAAATAGAGTGGCTAAAATCAGCAAAGTAATGATTGGTGAGTCCTTGAAGGGGGAAGGTAACGAAGTGGCCCATATCGATCTCATGATCGGTCCCCGGAATAGCGCCGTGGAAACCGCGTTTGCCAATTGTTTGGTAAACCAAAAGAGCGGTCACTCCAGCCTGTTGGCAGTGGTGGCACCCAACCTGATGTGCAAACCGGCAACGATCATGTACAACAAGGTTACCATCAAAAATGGCAAGCAAGCGACCCAGATGTTTGGTCCCGCGCAACGGGGCGTGGCCATGGCGGTCACCGAGTGCGTGGAAGATGGCACCATTCCTCTGGACGAAGCCGATGACCTGTATATTTGTGTTGCCGTCTTCATCCACTGGTTGGCGGAAGACGATGCCAAGATTCAGGACTACAACTATGAAGCAACCAAGGAAGCCATCAAACGCGCGGTTGCTGGTGAGCCCAAGGCGGGTGAAGTGGTGGAAATGGCCAAGCGCAGCCACCATCCTTTTGCCGCGCACGACTAATCCGAGCATTTCACAAATTCCCGGTCCTAAGGCCGTCACTTCGACAGGAGTGGCGGCTTTTGTTTTTTTACGGCGTGATATTACCGTAATGCAAGGCGCTGGCGACTAGAACGCTGTCGATGCCAATTTTGGCCAATCGGTCGATATCGTGTTGATTCCGGATACCGCCGGCGGCGATCCAGCGCTTGGCTGGATTTTGCCGGATTAAATATTCCAGTCTGCCCCAATCGGGTCCTTCCATGCTGCCGACTTTAGCCAGGTTCATGATGATGACAGATTCCGGCCAAAGGGATTTTTTTTCCAAAAGCGCTTGTGGCCCCAGGAAGTCGTTGCCTTTGAAGTCTAATGATAAAATCCACCGGGGTGCTAAAGAAGCCAAAGCGGCGAGGTCGCAAGATCGCAGTGATTCACTGCCAATGACGGGAATTTGACTGGGGGCGGAATGAAATGTTGGATACCCTGCATCGACCCAAAAGCTCAAGTGGGGGAAATACTGCTCAAGCGCGGCAATAATCCTATGGTTGTCTCCGGATTTTAAAATACTGTCCAGATCGGCGATATAGATACAGTCGAAGGCCGCCAGCTCAAGGTAAGCTTCAATGACCTGTCTAGGGTGGCTTGTGGGGCATAACGGGGTATGGATTGGCTGGTAGCTTTGGCGTTGCCCTCGTTGGGCCATCACAGCTTGTCCCTGTAACAAATCTATGACCGGAATCAGTTTCATTGCAGCCTATGAAAATTTTGGTATTGGAATATATTACTGGCGGAGGCATGGCTGGAAAAGCTTTGCCCGAGGAACTTGCCAGGGCAGGAGAGGCGATGTTGAGTGCGTTGGCGGCGGATTTGGCTTCCCTGCCTCAAATATCATTGAGAATTCTGCGCGATAGCCGCCTGTCTCCCTTAATAGTGGAAGATAATTCAATCGAAACTGACACGATTGCCTCGCCCCAACAATGGCAAGAGCAGTGGAAAGCAGGGCTGGCCTGGGCGGATGCAGTATGGGTTGTGGCTCCGGAAACTGATGGCATTTTATATCATTTGGCAAAAGATGTGCTGGCGGCAAGGAAAGTCTTGTTGGGATGCCGCCCCGATGCGATTCAAATTTGTTCTGATAAGCTCACGACAAACACTATTCTCAACACAGCCTGTGTTGATTCGGTGCCCGGCTGTTTGGTTGCCGAGTTCAATGGGCAATTTCCCCCTCCCTGGATTATTAAGCCCAAGGATGAGGTGGGTTGTGAAGGAATACGACTGGTTGGGCCCAGCGCGAAGTTGGCGGATTTTCACAGGGGAGATTGGATCATTCAACCTTACATCCGGGGTGAACCCCTCAGCCTGTCAGCCGTTTTTGCCGGCGGAAAAGCTTTGTTATTGACGGTCAATCGCCAGCATCTCGTGTGGCAGGGTGAGTCTTTGGAGCTCGATGCTTGTAGCGTCAACATCAACGGCACAGATAGGCTTCAATTCCAGCGCCTATGTTCAAAGATTGCAATGACCATTCCGGGATTATGGGGTTATGTGGGTATTGATTTGATCCAGTCAAGGAACCACACAGTTGTGGTCGAGATTAACCCCCGATTGACGCTTTCTTATACCGGTATCCGGGCGGCGCTGAATATCAATGTGGCCGAATGGGTCGTAATGTTGGCCAATGAGCGGGTTTCAATGCCCGAATTGATATCGAGGCGGAAGCAGATCGGGGGGAAGGAAATCAAGGTGACAGTATGAACCGTTACTATGTCGGTTGGGATATAGGGGGCGCCCACCTGAAAGCTGTCGTGGTGCGTGGAGACGGGCACGTTGTTTCAGTGATTCAACATTACTGCCCTTTATGGCAAGGATTGGAAGAGTTGACCAGTGCATTGGCATCGGTCCGTCAGCGGTTGCCGGACCGCAGCTTTCACGGTCTGACCATGACGGGAGAAATGGCGGATTTATTTGCCAACCGGCAAGAAGGCGTCCGTGCTTTACTGGATGCTTTTACCCAAAGTATTGGCTCGCGGAACGCCTATGTTTATGCCAGCCAAGAATTTATACCGTTATCTGGTTTTCAACCTCAAAATCACCACCACATAGCATCACAAAATTGGCGATTGACAGCGCAATTTCTTGCCCGGCACCAACAAAGCGGG
>JALSQY010000448.1 GCA_026985035.1 Methylothermaceae bacterium | reverse complement strand
GCCGTCAAGCGAAGATCGGCATTATCTTCCCGCAACAACAAACGGTATTCCGCCCGGCTGGTGAACATCCGGTAGGGTTCCAGGGTTCCCCGGGTAGTCAGATCATCAATCATGACACCAATATAGGCTTCCTCTCGCTTGGGCCACCATGGTTCTAAATCTCTGGCTTTCCGGGCCGCATTGAGTCCGGCAATTAAGCCTTGAGCGGCGGCTTCTTCGTAACCGGTGGTGCCATTGATTTGGCCGGCGAAAAACAGATTTTCCATGGCTTTCGTTTCTAAACTGGGCTTGAGCCCCCGAGGGTCGAAATAATCGTATTCAATGGCATAGCCCGGCCGGGTAATGTGGGCATTTTCGAATCCGGGAATCGAGCGAATGAACGCCATTTGCGTATCAAAAGGGAGGCTGGTGGAAACGCCGTTGGGATACACCTCATGGGTTTCCAGTCCTTCCGGTTCCACAAATATTTGATGGGACTCGCGCTGGGCAAAGCGTACCACTTTGTCCTCGATGGAAGGGCAATAACGCGGCCCCGTACCTTCGATGGCGCCCGTGAACATGGGTGAACGGTCCAAACTGCCGCGAATAATCTCATGGGTCTGACCGGTGGTACGGGTGATATAACAGGGAACTTGGCGCGGATGGTGTTCGGGCCTTCCAAGAAAGGAAAACACCGGTACTGGCTCATCGCCAGGTTGGGATTCCATAACGCTGTAATCCAAGGTTTGGCCATCCAAGCGGGGAGGGGTGCCAGTCTTGAGCCTGCCCACTTGAAAATCCAAATCCCGCAATCGCTGCGCCAATGCATTGGAGGGACTGTCGCCAGCACGCCCGCCTTGATAATTGGCAGGGCCGATATGAATCACGCCGCCGAGAAAAGTCCCCACCGTTAGTACCACGGAACGGGCACGGAATCTCAGCCCCATTTGCGTGACCACACCTGCAACCTGGTAATTTTTCACTATCAAATCAGATACCGATTGCTGGAAAAGCCGCAAGTTAGGTTGGTTTTCCAGCAATTTACGAATTATTTTTTTATACAAGGCACGGTCCGCCTGAGCCCTGGTGGCTCGTACCGCCGGTCCCTTGGAAGCATTGAGAATGCGGAATTGAATCCCGGCATGGTCGATGGCCTGGGCCATGACACCACCCAAGGCGTCGATCTCTTTCACTAAATGCCCCTTGCCAATGCCACCAATCGCCGGGTTACAGCTCATTTGCCCCAGCGTCTCGATATTTTGGGTCAAGAGCAGGGTTCTGGCGCCGCTGCGGGCAGCCGCCAAAGCCGCCTCCGTGCCCGCATGACCACCGCCGACGACAATCACATCAAAAGTTTGCTCAAATTCCATGGTTTGAACTAAGCTTGAAATTCATCATTGATAAAACATTATACAGTGCCTCCATGGAAGACACCCTAAGACATCTCCTGGATACTGCTTCGCAAATCATTTTGGGGAAACGGCGGCAAATTGAACTGGCGGTTTGCTGCCTTCTGGCGCGGGGCCATTTATTGATTGAGGATGTTCCCGGCGTCGGCAAGACTACCCTATCTCATACCCTGGCCAAATTGTTGGGACTGTCCTACCAAAGAGTGCAATTTACCAGTGATCTCTTGCCCGCTGATATTTTAGGGGCAATGATTTTTGACAGTCAGGCTAATTCGTTTACGTTTCATCCAGGCCCTGTTTTCAACCAAGTCGTGCTGGCCGATGAAATCAACCGCGCTTCGCCCAAGACCCAAAGCGCATTATTGGAAGCGATGGAAGAGTATCAGGTTAGTATCGAAGGTACCACCCATCCACTACCTGAACCTTTCTTCGTCATCGCCACTCAGAATCCGGTCCACCAAACCGGTACTTTTCCCTTGCCGGAATCCCAATTGGACCGCTTTTTGATGCGGATCACCCTCGGGTATCCGGACCGTAATGCGGAAAGATCCTTGCTCCGGGGAGAATCCCGTCATCAATTGCTGCAAAATCAACCTTCGTGCCTGACGCCCGAGACATTGGCCGCCATCCAAAGACAAGTAGAAACCATTTATGTTTCCGCTCCTTTATTGGATTATGTGCAGGATTTGCTGGAATATACCCGGCAATCTCCGGAATATCCGTTGGGACTCTCTCCGAGGGCGGGATTGTCATTATTGCAAGCGGCCAAGGCCTGGGCCTATATGCAAGGACGGGATAGCGTTTATCCCGAAGATGTCCGGACTATTTTGGCACCGGTAGCCGCTCACCGCTTGCAATCCGCCAGCGGTTTTTTCGATCCAGACGGTTGTATTCAACCTTTGATAAATCACGTTCCCATTCCCTAAGTTTCCTGTGGCCTCTTCATTATCTTTGCGCCAGCGTTTTGCTTTACAGCGTTTCTTCCGGGGAGAGCGTTACGGACAAGAAACCATCATTCTCAATCACCGGCGGATTTTTATCCTGCCCACCAAGGAAGGGTTGGGATTCTTACTGTTATTGCTTTTGCTATGGCTGACCTCGGCCAACTACAACAATAACCTGGGTTATCTTCTCACCTATCTACTGGCAAGCATGGCTATGGTGTCCATATTCCATGCTTATCGCCAATTGACGGGGTTACAGGTTGATCCAGGATCCATCAAACCGGTTTTTGCCGGCGATAATGCCTTGTTCCCATTAACGATCAAAAACCCTTCGTCCCGGCGGCGGGAAGTGATCACCTTTGACCATCCATTGACGACCCCATCAAAAGTGACAATGGACCCCAATACTGTCCAAACCGTGGCAATCCTTTTGTCCACCCAACGGCGTGGTAAATTCAAGATCGGTACCATAACCTTGGTCACCATTTACCCTTTGGGGTTATTCCGGGCCTGGACACCCCTCAATTTTGACCTAACGTGGTGGGTTTACCCCAAACCCAGTATTCATTCAGTTCCGTTACTCCAAAGCCATGAAGATAAAAGGCCATCTGTTGATAATTCGGACCGGGATTTTACAGGCTTTAAATCTTATCAACCCGGCGATTCCCTCAAGCAAATTCATTGGAAAGGCTTGGCCAAGGGTCAGGGACTGCACAGCAAACAATTCCAATATGAACCGGAAACCAGCGAGGATATCTGGCTGAATTGGCAACAGGTGCCTGGAACCGACATTGAGGCTCGTTTGAGCCAACTTTGCCGTTGGCTGTTGGAAGCAGAACAAAGTGGACGGTGTTATGGCCTGACTATGCCCTCAGCCTCCTTAGCGCCCGATCAAGGAAAAAAACACCTCCATGCTTGCTTGCGCTTAATAACCACCTATTCCCATGGCTAGCGTTATTATTGAAAAAGTGCCTTACCGCCACTCTATTTATGCCAAGCCAGGGACGCGATCAGGTGATATTCTCCACGAAATCCACAAGACCCGTTTTTTTCTATGGGTATTGATGGGAGTCATTTTCCCCCATCTTTTTCATCTACCATGGCTGCATTTGGCCGTTTTCACTTGGTTTTGGGGTTGGTGCTGGATTTCAATCTCCCATCCAAAACGATTGCCTTCCCGCTTTGTTCTAATCCTATTAACGTTAGTCAGTACGGCAGGGATACTGATAGTCAGCCGGGGTAATCTCACTTTGGAAACCAGCATTGGGCTGTTGATTGCTGGTCTGGGATTGAAATTATTGGAATTGAAGCAACGCCGGGATTTTTACATTACGGTTTTCCTGGCGTGGTTTGTAATCCTGACACAATTTCTGTTTGATCAATCTCTCTGGATGGCAGGCTATGCCATTCTTTTCTCCTTGCTTTTATCCATGGTTTTGATTTTGCAAAATGGCCACAGTGTCCGCCTCAAGGCTGCATTGAATACCGCGCTGTGGATATTTCTGCCAGCTTTGCCGTTGATGGTATTGTTTTTTTTGTTTTTCCCCCGCTTACCCGGACCTTTCTGGAGCTTGCCCTTAGCCAATGGCCACGCAAAAACCGGCTTGAGCAACTTTATGGAACCGGGTGCCATCAGCCAACTATCCCAATCTTCAGAAATCGCTTTCCGGGTGGAGTTTCATGGTGATTTACCGCCTCCATCACAACGTTATTGGCGGACCCAGGTTTTTTGGCAATTTGACGGGCGGCGCTGGTCCCCTTTACCCGACGAAACGAACCTGACTGCAGATAGCCTGCCGAAAGGGGAAGGGAAGCCATTTCGCTATACAGTAACACTAGAACCCCACTATCAAAACTGGTTATTTTCTTTGGGGTTGCCCGCCAGTGTACCTAAATTGGCCATATTAACCCCCGACTGGACCTTGAAATCCCGGAAAACCATCGATGAGCGTGTTCTTTATACGGTCACATCCTATTCATCTTATCAGTTTTCACCTTTGACCATTAAAGAAAGGGAATTGGCATTGCAGTTGCCCGCCTCGCCTTCCAGAAAAATCCGATCATTGGTAGCTCAATGGCAACAAAAAAATCCTGAAGACATTGCCCAAGCCGCCATGGATTTTTTCCGCCTCAATGGTTTTGTTTACACCTTGAATCCTCCCGCACTTCAGCAAAATTTTATTGAACGTTTTTTGTTTGAAACCCGCCAGGGATTTTGTGAACACTATGCAGCTGCCTTCGTGTATTTGATGCGTGTCGCCGGCCTGCCTGCCAGAGTCGTCGGCGGTTATATGGGAGGATACTTTAACCCGGTTGGGCATTTCATCGAAGTGTATCAAGCCAATGCCCATGCCTGGACCGAAATCTGGATTCCCGGCAAGGGTTGGACACGATATGATCCTACGCAAGTAGTAGCTCCCGCTTACCTGGATCGAACACTGAACATGCCGGTGCCTGGTTTGACCGATCTTTTGGATTTGCATGCCAGCGGTCATGTATTGAACCGCCATATCGGCACGCCTAATGTTTGGCAAAAATTCCGATACGAGTTCCTTAACTTATGGTCTGCCGCTAATCATAGTTGGCATCGTTGGGTGCTCGGGTTTGGTGTTCAGGATCAACAACAATTATGGCAATGGTTGCGATTTTGGAAATTCATTTTTATATGGGTTGGCACGGCCATTTTTGCAACTGGAGTGATTGTGTGGCTTCTACTTAGTCGTATAGGTTCAAAGACAGATCCTGTTCAGCAACTTTATCAGAAATTTTTAAGAAAACTAGCCAAGCAAGGACTTTCAAAGACGACAACGGAGTCGCCTTCTGATTTTGCTAACAGAGCAAGAATGCTTTGTCCCCATCAAGCGGCTTTGATACAGAAAATCACCATGGAATATTTAACTTTGCGCTATGGGCGGAAAAGTGATGACAAACAATTACGTAAGCTCATTTCACAGTTTAAATAATATATTTTTTTCTTAAGAAATTAAGATTATCTTTGTTATAAGCAAGCGTTTTTTACGGGATAAGCTAATTTTTTTAATTAAAAACAACAAGTTATTGAATTTCAATCTTGTCAGTAAAGTTGTTGTGTGTAAGGAATTTCCTGTGGATAAAATGGGAAAAATAAATATCCACAAATGTATCCCTCCTTATCCACAAGGTTTAAACGTTTTTATGCTTTTTTGAACAGAAATTATCTTTTTTGTGTCAATGAAGTTATCATTAACGTTTTAGCAGAATTCCTTTAAGGCTATAAATTTATGCAAGTATCTGAAAACAAAGTTGTTTCCATTCATTACACGCTGAAAAACGACGCTGGTGAAATCATTGATTCTTCCACTGGTCGTGATCCGCTTACCTACCTTCACGGCGCTGGCAATATCATCCCGGGCCTGGAGAAAGCTTTGGCAGGCAAAGACAGTGGTGAACATGTAGATGTCAGTGTTGCTCCCGAGGAAGCTTATGGTTCACGTAATGAATCTTTGATTCAAGCAGTTCCCAAGGAAGCTTTTGAAGGGGTGGACAAAATTGAGCCTGGCATGCAATTTCAAGCCCAAACTCCTTCTGGAATGCAAGTCTTGACGGTTGTGGAAGTAAAAGATGATGAAGTGGTAGTGGATGGCAATCATCCTCTTGCCGGTCAAACCCTTCATTTCTCGGTGGATATCGCTGAAGTCAGAGAGGCGACCGAAGAAGAATTATCTCACGGACACGCCCACTAGTTTCGAATTACGGGCCTCCTGAATTCTTCAGAGCTGCCGTGGTTTTTTTCACGAGAAGGAAAAAGGAAAAACGCTAGTTCCTTTTTCCTTCATCTGATGGGGTTTTTCGACCCAATGACTCTTGGTTTGGGCTGGCCTTTCTTTCCCAACCAATC
>JALSQY010000447.1 GCA_026985035.1 Methylothermaceae bacterium | reverse complement strand
TTGCTCCTCAGTATCAAGGCCAGGGTTACGGCCGGGAAATGATGTATCACTTGATGGAAGTCGCCCGTCATCACCGTGCCGACATGATGTTGCTGGAAGTCCGGCCAAGCAACAAAGCGGCGGTTCACTTGTACCGTAAATTGGGATTCAACGAAATCGGCATGCGCAAGGATTATTACCCGGCGGGAGGCAATAAACGGGAAGATGCGCTGGTACTGGCGCGGATGCTCCCATAGACCGGCAGAGGCCAGTGAAGCGGAAAGTCTCTGGAAAACCTGCCATTCCGCCGGTATCCACTGGCGGAATGGCAGAAATGATTATTCCTGGCTCTGTTGTTCCAGCGGAGTGTATTTCAGGTTGGTGATTTCAAATTGAAAGGGGGGTGTCGATTTGATAATCGACATTTCCGCCTCGGCTGTGCCCAAGGCGTTGCCGTCCGCGTCATAAACGAATACTTTGGGTAATGTCACATTACCTGCCGAATAGTGAGATGACAGGCCGGTACCAGGATACCCAAACGCTACCCAATTTTTCAGGGCCAGCTTTTCCGCTTCAGTAAGTTGCTGAGCGGGGTTGGGGGGCATATCCATCTGGACTACCGCCCGTTGTATGATTGCATCCGCGTGGTCCTTGGCATCCTGCAGGGTATCGAAATTGGAACCCTCGGGCGCGCCATTGCGTTCTGTGCCGCTCAATTGCGAGGAATGACATCCCAGGCACTTGGGTTTGATAAGCTTGTTTTTTATTCCGTTCGTGCCGTAAAAGTCTGGAGAAATCATTTCCCCGGAACCGGCGGGATCAGTTTCGGCGCTGACTTTAGACGCCAAAATAAAAGGGCAAAGGGCCAATAAAAAAAATTTCAGCCATTTCATGGACTCACTCCTTGTTTTTGGTTGGATAAGAAGAATCAAGGGAACATTTCCCGTTATCTACCGCCAATCCTGACGGTATGGTTGATCATACCTGTCTCTTGATGTCCGGTCCAGCTTATATGGCTATATGAGACGTAAGCCTTGTTCCAGGAAACCTGGGGATTTGGAAGCCATGCGTTTTCACTCCAAATAATCCACCTTTCCCCGGGCATTGTCCTTGTCGTGGAAATAGAGGAATTTGACCCGGGTTTCCTTGCCATGACAATTCAGGCAGAAGGTCTTTTCCGGTTGAGTGATTCGCAAAAAACTGGAATGGGGGTCGCCTTCCAGGTTTTTCTTGTTTCCGGCCAGGGGCGGCTGTTTTTTGTCGCGGTGATCAGGCTGCCAGACGTGGGGGTCGTGGCAGGTGGCGCAGCCGA
>JALSQY010000446.1 GCA_026985035.1 Methylothermaceae bacterium | reverse complement strand
TTTGATAGTGGCATGCACCGGCTGGGAATGGCGCAGGACGACTTTGCGGCGGCAGTGGAAAAACTAACGCCGCTGAAGCCGGTGTTGATGAGCCATTTCGCTTGCGCCGATGAACGGCAAAGTCCGGTAACGGCCAGCCAGTTGGCGGCTTTCGAGCAGGTGACCCAAGGTTTGGGGTTGCCGCGCAGCTGCGCCAATTCCGCGGCGGTTCTTTCCTGTCCCCAGAGTCATTTTGACTGGGTGCGTCCCGGTTTGATGCTTTATGGTATTTCTCCTTTTCCCGGGACAACAGGACCGGAATTGGGATTGCAGCCGGTGATGACCCTCAAAAGCCGGGTCATTGCCATCAAAACCCTGGCCCCGGGAGAGCCGGTTGGCTATGGTGGTACTTGGACCAGCCGGCGACCAAGCCGGTTGGGTGTGGTGGCGGCGGGCTACGGGGATGGCTATCCCCGGGAGGTGTCTACTGGAACGCCGGTGCTGGCCAATGGTATTCGGGTGCCGTTGGTAGGGCGGGTTTCCATGGATATGATCAGCGTGGATTTGACTGACCACCCCGAAATTCAAGCGGGCGCGGAAGTGATCCTGTGGGGAGAGGGATTGCCGGTGGAAGAGATTGCCCGTCATGCGGGAACGATTCCTTATACCTTGATTTGCGGCATTACCGCACGGGTGGCGAAAGTGGAAACGGGAGGCGGAGAGATTCATGGCGCGCGCCAAAGTTGTCTATAGCTGCACCGAATGTGGCCACAGCCAACCCAAATGGGCGGGGCGTTGCCCGGGTTGCGGGGCATGGAGCACGCTGGTGGAGACCATTCCCGAGGTTTCCAGTTCGGCCAATCCCCGTTTTGCCGGTTATGCCGGGGCGGCGGGCCAATCCCAAGCGGTCCCCTTGGGAGAAATAAAAGCGGAACATGTGGCGCGTATTTCCACGGGGCTGGCGGAACTGGACCGGGTGTTGGGCAGCGGCCTGGTGAAAGGCTCGGCAGTCTTGATTGGCGGCGATCCGGGGATAGGCAAGTCCACCTTGTTGCTGCAAGCGACCGCAATGCTCAGTGGCCGGATCGATACTTTGTATGTCACCGGCGAGGAGTCGGTGCAGCAAATCAGCCTCCGCGCCCGGCGCATGAGCGCCGATTGCAGCCGGGTGCCGGTGTTGGCCGAAACCGCGCTGGAACGCATCGCCGCCGTGGCGGAACAAAAGAAGCCGGAAGTGTTGGTCATCGATTCTATCCAGACGGTTTATACCGAATTACTCAATTCCGCGCCGGGCTCGGTGTCCCAGGTGCGCGAGTGCGCAGCCCGCCTGGTCCGTCTGGCGAAGTCCCATAATGTGGCGTTGTTCCTGGTGGGCCACGTCACGAAGGAAGGCGCCCTGGCCGGTCCCCGGGTACTGGAGCACATGGTGGATACGGTATTGTATTTCGAGGGCGAGGCGGGCAGCCGCTTCCGGGTGATCCGCGCGGTCAAGAATCGCTTCGGCGCCACCGGCGAACTGGGGGTGTTCGCCATGACCGAGGGTGGGCTGAAGGAGGTCAAAAACCCTTCGGCGATTTTTCTCTCCCGCCAAATCGACGACTCCGCAGGCAGCGCCGTGTGCGTCATCCGTGAGGGCAGCCGGCCCTTGCTGATTGAAGTGCAAGCGCTGGTGGATGACAGTCCCTTGGGTAATCCCCGCCGCGTTACCGTGGGCATGGAAAACAACCGTCTGGCCATGCTGTTGGCGGTGCTTCACCGTCACGGCGGCGTTCCCCTGGCCGGGCAGGACGTGTTTATCAATCTCGTCGGCGGGGTGCGTCTGGCCGAAACCGCCGGGGATTTGGCGATAATCGCGGCGGTTTTGTCGAGCCTGAAAGACCGCCCGCTTCCCCGGGACTGGGTAATCTTCGGTGAAATTGGTCTTACCGGCGAGGTGCGTCCCGTCCCCCACGGCGAGGAGCGCTTGCGCGAGGCGGCCAAACACGGCTTTAAACGCGCCATCGTCCCCGCCGCCAATGTGCCGAAAAAAGGCATCGAAGGCATGGAAATCGTGCCGGTACGGACGCTTCAGGAAGCGCTGGCGTCACTTTGAACCTTACACCGTTACCTGACAGCCGCATTCCAGAGAAATCTCTACCGGCGACACCATCCGCTTGGTGTGCTCTTTGCGGACATGAAGCACCAATAATGTGGTGGGATCGAAAACCACTACATCCTTGACTCCCTGGGACAGGTAGAACGGTGGCCCGATTTCCAGATCCTTCGCTTCGAATCCGCGGCTGACTACCTCAATGACGGCTTCGGGGAGCATGGTCAAGGCGCGGTCCTGCTCCTCTTCCGGCGGTTCCTGGCAGAAGATGGCAATATCTGGACGCTTCAACCCGTTGGGGAACTGAATATAGATATCCAAAGCGTGAATGCAGCCGCACTGGCTCGGATGCTCGCGGCAATGCGTTCCACGTGTTTCTGGTGCCGGTAAACCGGTTGCGCCTCCCAAATGGGCAGGCCGCCGACCATTTCCAGGCGGATGCCCAGTTCGTCGGCGCGCAGCATCTGGGAGAAAAGCTCCTCATGGGTCATGGGGTGATCCGTGTCCCCAACAGGGTGAGGAATTTCCTCATCCATTCGGGATGGGCGGGCCAGGCGGGGGCGGTGACAAAGTTTTTGTCCACGTGGGCGTTGCTGAAGGTCTCATTGTTGGGAATATATTTGGCCCCGGCCAGTTCCACTTCTGGTGCGACGGCCGGATAACAGCTGATTTCGATACCTTCAATCACTTTCGCCGCGGACAGAATCTGGGCGCCGTGACAGATGGCGGCGATAGGTTTGCCGTTAGCCGCGAAATGACGGGTGATTTCCAGCACCCGGTTGTCCAGGCGCAGATATTCGGGGGCGCGTCCGCCGGGGATGACCAGCCCATCATATCGGGCGGGGTCGGCGCTGTCGAAATCGGCATTGAGGGCAAAATGGTGACCTGGCTTTTCGGTATAGGTTTGGTCGCCTTCAAAATCATGGACGGCGGTTTTCACCGTATCACCGGATTTTTTGTTGGGACAGACCGCATCTACTTGATGACCTGCCATCAACAGCATTTGAAAGGGCACCATCACTTCGTAATCTTCCACAAAGTCGCCGGCCAGCAGCAGAATACGTTTTGCCATGAGTTTTCCTCCTTTGACAGGTTGCAGTTGTGATTTAGGAATATTACAGTGCAAAAGTTTCTGTGTGAAATGAATCCGTATCAATTCAATGAAGGAAGTTTTCCATGAATGAATGCCGCCACTGGCCGTGGTTGTTGATTCCACTGGCGCTGGGAGGATTGATTTATCTATTGGCGCCGATTTTGACGCCTTTTGTCATCGGCGCCTTGCTGGCCTATTTGGGTGATCCTCTCGCCGACCGCCTGGAAAAGTTAAAGCTGAGCCGCACGATGGCGGTGGTTATCGTTTTTTTGATTATGTTGTTGACCTTCATTGTCGTATTGCTGATTTTGATTCCAGCGTTGGAGGCGCAGATTTCCCGCTTCATCGGTGATCTTCCCCGCTACCTGGAATGGATTCGAAGCACCGCCGTCCCCTGGCTGGAGAGGCGCTTGGATCTTGAAATAGGCACCATCGATGCCGACCGGTTCATCGATTTGATCAAACAGGATTGGCAGAAAGCCGGCGGGATTGCGGCAGCCTTGGCCGGTTCCATCACCCGTTCCGGAGCAGCCATTTTGGCCTGGCTGATGAACTTTCTGTTGATTCCCGTGGTGGCGTTCTATTTGTTGCGGGATTGGGACGAAATGGTGGCGCGGATCGCCGATCTTTTGCCTCGCCGCTGGATGCCCGTGGCCGCCCGTTTGGCCAAGGAATCGGACGAAGTGCTCAGCGCCTTCATGCGGGGACAGCTTACAGTCATGCTGGCGTTGGGGGGAATTTACAGTTTGGGTCTTTGGATAGTGGGGCTGAATACCGCCCTGGTGATTGGCATGATTGCCGGCCTGATCAGTTTTGTGCCTTATCTGGGCACTTTTGTCGGCGTGGTGCTCGGGGTATTGGCGGCCCTGGTGCAATTTCACGATCTGATTCACGTGGGTTGGGTGCTGGTGGTTTTCGTAGTGGGTCAAATGCTGGAGGGGATGGTGCTGACCCCATTGCTGGTTGGCGATAAAATCGGCCTGCACCCGGTGACGGTGATTTTTTCGGTCATGGCGGGCGGGCAGCTCTTCGGCTTTTTGGGCATTTTACTCGCCTTGCCGGTGGCTTCGGTCGTAATGGTATTGCTGCGGCATGTACATGATTTGTATAAGGAAAGTGAACTCTATGCCAGCCAGTCGGATTGATTGGGTGAATCGGGGTTGGCGGCCATCCAGACCGCCAACATGATGGTAAACGACAGATACCGACTACGCCTTTTCACACGTTTGACGCAAAGCCGGTTTCACGAGATCCCGAAAAGCGGGTTATTCGAATTCCGCATCCCCGCATTGCCAGGATCTCAAGCCGAAGGAATCCGAACTATCGCATCTTCTCAAAAGCTGGAAGTTATTTTCGAATACGCCGAACTTGTCGCACATCCACGGTGGGGCGTCTGTTTTCAAGGTGTTTTTTGTGCATATTTGATATTCGCCTTCCTCCAGCGCGATTTCAAAAAAACCGTTCCTGTCGGTGGTTCCCGTTGCCACGGGGGGCGTGTCATCAACAACCGTGATATCGGCGGGATATATCTTGACTTCAAAATTCCTTGCATAAACAGGCGCGTCGGATTCACTGGATTCGGTCACCTGTCCATAGACCCCGCGCTTGATGGTGAGATATTTTTCCACCCGGGGGTCTATGTCAAGTTTGGGGTTTTTCTTCTTCACCTTGACGACTTTAAAGAGATTGGGGCCCACGCGTTCCATTTCCACCTCATAGCCTTGGTCGGGCGGCTGGCCGTCAACCAGGACGCTGGGCATGTGAACCTTGCCCGAAGCAGGGTCATAGGAAATTTCATTTTCTCCGTAAGCCGGGGATATCAAGAGACTTCCCAGTAGCAACCATTGAATTTTCATCATAGTTTTCTCCATAAAAATAATGTTATTATAATCCAACAATGGAAGGCACCTTAAAACGATTGTCATTCATCGTTAATAAGTCGTATAGCTTGATCACCTGTATCCTCGTTTATTAGTATATTCTCATCCTGAATTCTCAGATTAAAGGACTCTCTTCTATACCAAGGTTCTACTCCAATTCTGCTTATTGTTAAAGTGAAGAGGCCGTCTTTAATCGGCGTAACATACCACTTTCCGGTAACCGGCTCCATAATAATAGGATCGTTCGATAGAGCGGTATATATTTTAGTAACGGAGGAAAAAGAACCATCACTGTTGAATTTATATATTGTAGTATTGTTATCTCCGAATTTTCTCTGTTTTTCGTTACCAGAAGTTACCTTCCATACTCCCACTAAATAGTTTTTATAACTTAGATCGTCAGGCAGGTCAGGGGCAGGCGCTTCTTGCGCAAACGTATTCATGAGTTCAGGAAATAATTCTGCCCTGGACCAATTGGTTTTTCCACTCGACCATACCAGAGTATGGCGCTTGATAACGCCTTTTTTAATGAGCTCCCGGATCTGTTGTAATTGAAACGGCCCAACTTTTTGGTGCTTCTTCTCGTAATAATATTGCATGTGAGATTCTATCGGTAGAGGTGGTGGACTATCCCTGCTTTGATCAGGCAAAGGGGGCGGTTGTTCCCGAGCATTTATTAGCAGAGGTGTAATAATTAAACTTATAAGAAGCATAAAAGATGTAACAGAATATTGATTCATATACTTATTACTCCAGTTGTTTTGCATCTGGCGCTTAAGATCCTTGGCTCAAGATTGCCATCAACTACAATAGATTTTTCTCGTGTTTTTCCCTGCGTGGATTCAGCTGACAAGTGCAACGGGTATATCCGATTCAAATATACCTGGGCAGATATTCTGAAGCCAAGACATTTCCTTGGTCGGTTGTTTGGCGTCTTCATAACGGCTGATACCTGCTCGTAAGCCAGTTTTGAAATTCATGTCCTTGGGCAACATTGCCGAAGTATGCCATTTAATCCTCATTCCCAATAGTGGTAAAGGTTTGGCGCTTATAAGCTGACAGGTGGTAATCATAAAAAATGAAAAAATTTTTTTAATATTTTGTTTGCAGGAAAGCGTTTTGTAACATGAGATTTCCCTCCCTCTGTTAAGTATCTAACCAGAAAACAGAGTGTACAGTCCGTAAAAT
>JALSQY010000445.1 GCA_026985035.1 Methylothermaceae bacterium | reverse complement strand
ATCAATTCAATCTGAAGGTCCCGCTTTCCAATGGCGGAAACCGACCCAGCCCAGGCCAACAAGATGGCCCCAATCAATCCCCCTACCGTGATCAAAGAATTTCGCCTCCCAAACAATGCCCTGCGCCATATAGGACAGGGCCTGGAATTAGTCACTGGACCTGACATCAAATAACCCCCATGCACCACCAGCCCAAATTTGCGCCGGTCCATCCCGATACAGCCAATATCCTGGTTTTGCCGAATCGATTGTTGCGGTAATCGCTTTGCCCACCGAAATCAGCGGAGCGTGAGAAGAGCCAAAATAGGGAAGCAAATCAGGGTAATCGTGGCCATACACCAGAAAACTGCGCTGGCGCGCGCGTCCAGAAGGTTGCAATACCCGGAAACGCACTTCGTCCCCTTTATTCGCTGTAAATTTGGGGGTTGGCAACGCTTGATTCAGTGCCTCGGTAAAAAATTGTCTTGGAAAATAGGCGCCGTTCAAATCCGGCAAAAACCACGGATCTCCAGGCCCGGCACCAGGTCTTTGCTGGGGGGCTTGCCCCAACCGCAGCCAAAAGGGCGCGCTGCTGTAGTTGATTCCCTTCTCGCCCAAGTCGTATGAATCGTCACAAATGCGGCAGTCAGGCACCGGAATGCCTTGCCTTTGCTTTCCGTAATATAAATTGAGACCGTCCCGGTAAAAGACCACGAATTCTTTGAAACGCCGGCCGCCCGGATAACGGATTTCCGCCCGGATTCCAGCGCCGTTGGGCAACACTTCCCCTGTCGCCGGATCATGATAGGTAGCGCCTTCAGGTTCAATGATCAACGCCCCAATCAAACCATGGGGGGGATGATTGATGACATCGCCATAAGACACCAGATTGACTGGCCCCAATTCGAGGGGTGTGGCCACCAATTTCTTGCCTTCGACAACCACGGTACCGGCATACCAGAAATACTCCACAAATGGTGTTTTTCCGGGTGAAACTGGCGGGCCGGCCAGCTGCATGCCAATTTGATAACCCACCATGGCACCATCGGATAGTGCCGTATTGTGCGCCAACAGTTGTGGATGCAGCGACACAAAAGACGACGGAGTGACATCACCCCCTTTCCCCTCTGCTGGATTTTTTTCTACATTCAAAGACACAATCTTGGGCATCAAGGCATCGCCGGGTGCATCTGCCATAGCGGCGTCTTTTTGGGGCACCAGATGGTTATAAAGCACCACTTTGATGCAATCCCCGGCGTTGGCTCGGAGCACCAAAGGCTCGATGTGTCCCTTCTGGAGATAAGCCTGTTTGAGACGCGCTTTGATTGCCGCCAAATCGGTCAATTTTGGAGAGGGAAAAACACTATCTGGACCGCGAACAACCTGTCTTTTCAATAAAATGAATGCCAGAGAATCGGGATCGTACAGTTGTTCATCATAGGAAACCTCCCGCCCCAACCACTGACCGACATCCACCGCATCGATATAAAAGGTCACTTTACGCCCTCCTTTAAGATCGACGGGACAAGTCACATCGCCGCCAAACATGAATTCATCCAGGTTTTCCAGGACAAGCCGGCCACTCCTATCTCGGGGGATGCCCGGCAGGGGCTTTAGGCAATCTTTTAACTTGCCGCTGCCGCATTCCATTTTGGCTAAGGCAGCCTCGCATTTGTGCCGGTCGGCGTCATCCGCCAAGGCATCGCATTCCAGAAAACTTTCAAAACTTCGGATAAAACCCCAGGCGCCATTCCATAAGTCGTCCATGGAACCAAAGTTATATAGATCATCGGTAAAAGGATCCCGGCGGGTCACATTGCCCAACTTAAGCTGCATTTCAAAATGCTCGGAAATTCCGATTTCCTGGGCCGCCACCAAAGGCGAATCCGGATTGCCTACCTCCCTGGGCCAGTGGTGGCCATGGATATTGAGCACATGCTGCACTTCCTGGGCCCCTTGAATCACCCGCAACTGTACTCTTTCCCCTTCGTATCCGGCAAAGATCTCGGTCGCAGGATCGCCGTGTTCCCAAGAACTGAAGACATAAGCCATATCGCCCTTCCTTCCAGGACGCTGCCGTTTGATACTGTCAACACTGCATCGGCTTGGATCCACCTCATCCACACCGGATGAGCCATAATGCTTACAGCCGATACGCAGCGGCATGGGTTCGTGTCTATAGTTCACCAGATAGGGATTGTGGTGATCCTTGGAAATCGCTTCCGGCATTTTGGGCGGGTCCACCGGATGGCCGTAACGCCGCTGAACTTCCATGAGCTGTTGGTGCAGAGGCCCCAAAGCTTGCTGTTTGGAAGCTGGCAGCAAGGCGAAATCCTTTAAACCTAGCGGCGCAGAGCTGTGGTTTCCGTCGTAGAGCAAGGCGAAATCCGCCACGGCCATCGCAAATTCTCGGTAGTTTCCACCAGCTTTTTCGGTCCCGTCATCGCCGATGACAATCATCGCCTGAGTCCCCACGGCGCAAGATTTGAACATACCTTCTTGTTCACCTGGCTTACACCCTTTACCTTCATTGTTCCCAACTGTTGACTTATCCATGTCTCTGCCATCGGGTCTCAAGAATTTGGCCCCACGGGGCTCTACCAACAACGCCGCATAGAAGCCGTGCTGTTGTATGGAAGACGGCGCAAAGTGGTCGTGGGTGAATACGGTGCGAATGGTCCGGTCCTGACAAGCCGGATCATCCCGCCAGCCGGGTTTTGCTTCTGCCGCCAGCCGGTTGCATTGTTGGGTGTGTGCCAACAAGGGATCGGCATACCAACGCTGTACAGTGGTCTGGAATTCATTTTCTCCGGGCAACGAGAGTTTGACCGGGTTTCCCTGAATATCAACGCCCAAATGACCTGCAGCCTTGATTCTTTCGATAATCGCGCCTCGGGAGAAAGTGCCATCTTCATAATTGAAACCATTGCCGGAACCGTCCGACGCCATCACATCGAATTTGACCAGATGGATATGCTGTCCGATGGTATCGGTGGGGGTTTTGACTTGAAAATCATCCACTGCCAAAAATTCATGGGTCCGGTTGGTATGATGGAACTCGATGCAATCGCCGGAATTGGCGCGGAAGAAAAAGGGTGCCGCCTTGGCAGTCGGCTGCCCTTCAAAAATATCGACATCTTCGTCCAGGACATTGATACGCGCTTGGGGATCATGCCAGCCGGCGCGGTTGACAATCAGATCGGTTTGGATCGCCGATACGTCATAGCGGCGGGCGCGATCGCCAAAGGCTTGTGAATCGAAAGTCCAGCCCCGGCAAGGATCGGCAAAGGGCGCACCGGGTTTGGGCTCGCTGTCATTGACAACCAATTTGGCCGGTATCCCTTCCGGCGTGCGGGTATCCCAATGCCCCTGGCTGTGAAAAGCCATGGCAATTTTTTCCAACGGCGTTCCATCATTAGGCAGAACCCGCAGCTGTGCCCGTTCCATGTGCATGGAAAAATCCGAAGTCAACAGGGCGTGCTGGAGCAGTTCATCTCCGCTTAGTGTCTTGAGTTTCTCCCTTGGAATCCCGGACATCATACGCTGGCATACAGAGACGCCTTGCTTATTTCCAGGGCAATACACTACGTGACGCCCCAATCCAGCCGCTTCGTCGATATCCAACGGGGCCTGAGGAGCGCGGTGACCTGCGGCGCCTGCCACATAAAAGGGATAGCCGGGGAATCCATCCCCCTTTGCCTCAATGCCATCCTTCAGGTACGTTGGTTCCGGCGGCATGGCTTGCCCGGGCAAAGGGATAACCGCAGGAATCGGGGTGCCGGAGGGAGTATCCGAAAAACCTGCCAAGGGGGGGATCTCCCCGGTCAAAGGATCAGTACCGCTGCGGCCATCGGCTGCTTTGAGCTCCCCATCCGGTAAACGCCGGCTGCCATCCTCGAGCACATCGTGCACCCGCCACAGCTCCCACATCCCTTGGGCAAAATGGGGGTACAAATGACAATGGAAAATTGAATCGCCCGGGGTCAGATTGCGGTTGCCGCTGCCGCCATAGTAAATTTCGTAGCTGAATCCCTGCTGCGGGGCGATGGTTTGCGAGTCCAGGTAAGTCCCGGTTTCGCTGTCCTGGGCCAGCCACTGATGAGCATGGAGATGGAACACATGGGTTTCCTTGGGGCCCGCGTGGAGATTGCGGAAAATAACCCGGTCATTTAAATAGGAATGATGGACATTGGACGGATCGTCTTGGTAATCGGGCAAGAGCGCGGGATCGCCATTGGCCCATGACTCCAGAAAAAACTCTTCATAAGCACACTCGACACAATCTTTGGCCGGTCCAATCCTCTTACGATTGGCCAACAGTATCGTTCCCAGACCACTGGCGCCATAATTGACCGCAAACCCATCCCTGACTCCGGCAAGGGTAAATTCACGGCCCAATTCGGCAAATTCGTCCGCATAAAAAGTCTTCAATTCATCATGAAAAACCACGGTAAATTCCCGGAACGATGGCAATTTCCTGGGATTTGAGCCGCTCGGGCCATCATTGCCACCCGCTTCTCGAATCACCGCGTTGAGATCGCCATATATCAGGGCATAGCGGCTATTTCCCAAAGGTTTGAGCATATTGAGAACGGACGTGCCATCTTCTGTAGTAGCTTCGTAATCCAGGATGTTTCTGCCGTTTTCCCGCCGCCAAACCTGGCGCCAAATCTTTTTTGTGACTTGACTGCGATACCAGCGGCTTCCGGCAGGCTCCACATTGACCACCCCAAAAAGGCCATGGACCAAGCTGCCGCCATCTCCTTCTCCTCCCGATGGCGCGCCGTGGCTGAAAAACAAATGCACGCCTTTCCGTTTGGATTGAGCATCGTCTTTAGGTTTGTCGAATTGCCAGCGGTAAGTGATGGTTTCTCCAGGTGCAATGGGCACCAGGCCGGTTTCCAAACCGGCCTTTTGCGGGTCGTCGCTGGTCAAGGCCGCTATGCCAGAGATGGTGATGGAGGCACAACGGCTGCGAGGCCAATTTTTTGAGTTGACCGGTGATCCATCCGCTAAATCCTTCCGCCAGCCGCAATATTTATCTCCGGCATCTTTGCCGGCCAAATGGGGATTGCCTGCTGGGCCGGTGATTTCCGGGACAAACGCATCTGCTTCGGCAGGCAGAGTGACAGGGTTAGTTTCTTCTCTCTGAATATCTCCATAATGAAGTCCCAACCGCTGAATTGATCCTAATTGCTTGGCAGGTAACCGCGCGAGGGTTTCTTTACTGCTGGTACCAGGCTGGCGGGGCATGAGCATGTTATGGAATTTCACCACCAGCCGGTCCCCTTCATTGACCCTCAGTACCAGCGGCCTGGGCCTTTTCCCTTTCCGCAGACGCACGTGACCTGGACGGGTATCCTCGTCCATGAGGCGGCAATGTTCCCCATGTTGATCACATTTGTCCGTATCCACCACATCCCGCTTCAGGGCGTAAATCATCCCGTAGGGATTGAACGACCCGAACCGGTTGTAGGTCAACGGTTGGTCCAAAGCAACGACTTCAGCGACAATCACCCTGCCGCCGACGTCATTCTTGACAACATCAGTATTCGGGCATGCCGTCAAAAGTAAAAACACCAGCAGCATGGAGAAATAAAAAATTAACTGGTACATCTTGCTTGCCTCCTGCTTTTTTCAGGCGGGGACTATCTTGATAATGTCTATCAGCAATGCAGAAGGCCGCGCACGAGTCAGATTGCTAATCACAGGAGGATTCTGGGTAGTACCGTTGGAAACTACCCAGCGCAATAGGCCATGGAAATCAGACGCAGGCGCCCAGGTATATTCCTCCCACTGCCTATGACCATTGGGAGCAAACCCTTCATTGGCTTGACCTAAAATTTCTCGGTGCTGTGGCATGTCTGGCACAGCATGCCCTCCGGCATAGGCATCGAAGAGGGCAAAATCATTCATGGCCGCCACTCCTGTATCAAAAGGCAAAAACCGGCTGCGGAAAAACAGTTTCTTCCCTCGGGGAATAGAAACATCGGTTACTTCCAGAATGGCGCCGTCAATCCCAAACGTCGTTTGCCCAGAAAATTCATCCTCAAATTGATAAACGGAAGTATCGGCAGGTTCAGGAATTTGGCTCGAAGCTGGCAGCCGTGCGCCATCATCATCCACTAAAGATGGGTCATCCAGTAAAGCAAAGCATTTACCTCTGCCAAATGGGTGGATAACTTCCGTTTGGCCGGTTTCCGGATTTTTGAAGAAAAATCTCTTCACCACCGTACAGCGGCCGAGAGGGTGAA
>JALSQY010000444.1 GCA_026985035.1 Methylothermaceae bacterium | reverse complement strand
GACTTGACGTTCTATTATTAGGGCTCTTCGCAGATTATTGTGGAACACGAGGCAGCATATCCAGCCCACCGCAATAAAACAGGATGCTGTTTCTAAAACTTGCAAACGACCGATAGCCTCTCGCATTGGCTTTAACTGTCTGGATCTTTGAATTCAGGCCCTCCGCCACGCCATTGCTGATCCGATGTCTGAAGTAATTCAAGATACTGGGCAAATGGGATTTGAGCATCCTGGCTTTTTTCTTGATCGGTTCCAAACGGCTCCGTATCGCCCAGCTATACCAACGCTCGAAATATCGCTTCGCCCAAGCGCCATAGCGGAAGTCCCAGAACCCTCTGAAATGCTCTTTGATCGCCCAGGCCCTGGCAACCTTGAGGTCACTGCGCTTGAGCTGGTCGAGTTGCTCTGCGAGCGCGTCAGTGACGTTCTCTTCATTTGCGAGCCAGCAGTATTTGCTGCCGGTCAGACGGCTGTCTCCTTGCTTTAGCAGTTCCTTGTGTTCGTCTCGCCGTACTTGGTCGACCGCTTCATTGAGATGCTTGCTGATGTGGAACTTGTCATGCACGATTTGTGCTTGCGGCAACAGCTCTGTAACGGCGTTGGCGTAGGCCGGCCACATGTCCAGCGCGACGGCTTGAATCTGCTGCTTCTGGGTTTCGCTTAGGGCTCTGTTTATCAGTGACTTACAGGCATCTTCTGTACGTTCTTCGACAACCTCCAGCACGCGTCCACCTTCGAGGTCATAGAGGTTGCTGATGTAACGATGACCACGGCGGAACTGCTTCTCATCGATACCCACATAGGGCATTTCACCGTCAGCCCGGCGTGCCAAACCACGTTCGACAGCACGCGCTTTGATGGCGTCGACCTGGTGCCAGTTCAGGCCCAATAGCATGCGTGCTTCTTCGACACTACGCGCCGCTTGTAACACACGAATGGCGAAGGCCTCGAACAGCAAGGTGAAGCGGCTATTCTTTCCTGCCCAGGGGATGGCGACAGTTTTGACGCCATGGGTCTTGCATCGGACCCTTGGTGCTGCACAATGAAGATAGGTGGAGAACTGCATGGTATCCAGGTGTCGCCAAGTTCTGTCCTTGCGGTCATCGTACTTCGGGCAACACGCACCGCATTCGGGACACAGGCCTTCATCATCGGTGTATTCGATGACAATATCTACGCGCTGCTCTTCAAGCTTCAGGTCAACGCGATATATCTCCCAGGGTGATGAGATTCCCAACAGGGCTGCGTAGTGTTCTTCGAGTTCCATTGATCTACACCTCCGCGTGAGTCTAAGG
>JALSQY010000443.1 GCA_026985035.1 Methylothermaceae bacterium | reverse complement strand
TCTTTCCGGAAAGTCTCCCTAAAGGCGTGGATTTGTGGGGATTTAGTGTGGCGGGAAAGTCCGTGGATTTTCCCGTGGTGACAGCGGAAGCGATTGTTTTTTCGCCGGACGGGATTCGGTTCCGTGCTGTCTTCGAATCCGAGCGGGCCGATATCTGCGTGCCTTTATTGGGAGAATTCAACGTGGCCAATGTTTTGGCAGTGTTGGCCATGCTGAAAGCCCGGGGGCTTTCGTTGGCAGAAGGTGCCAGCCGGTTGCGGCATATCCGGCCGGTGCCGGGGCGGATGGAAGCCTTTGGCGGTGGGTCATTGCCCCGGGTTGTGGTGGATTATGCCCATACACCGGCGGCATTGGCCGCGGCTCTGAAAAGCCTGAGGCGGCATTGCCGTGGCCGGCTATGGTTGGTTTTTGGTTGCGGAGGGGAACGGGATCGCGGCAAACGCCCGGAAATGGGAGCCATCGCCGCGCAACTGGCTGATCATGTCATTGTCACCGATGACAATCCCCGTGGCGAGGAGGGCGGGCAGATCGTCGCCGAAATTGTGGCCGGTATGTCATTCTCTCCTGTGATTATTCGTGAGCGGCCGGAAGCCATCTCCCATGCCGTGGCCCGGGCCAGGCCCCAGGATGTGGTTCTGGTGGCTGGCAAGGGGCACGAGGACTATCAAGAAGTGAACGGCCGGCGCTTGCCGTTCAGCGACCGGGTTTGGGTGCGGCAATTGGTTGGTGGAGAGACGGCATGCGTTTGACTGACATCGCCAAGCCTTTGCATGGGGAAATTCTGGGTCCGGACGTGGCATTCCGGGGAGTGGCCACGGATACCCGCCGGCCAATGCCGGGCATGCTGTTTATTGCTTTGCGGGGAACCCGTTTCGATGGTCATGACTATCTTGCCCAGGCCCAAGCCCAGGGCGCTGCCGCGGCGCTGGTCGGCCGGCCAGTGGAATGTGACTTGCCCCAATTATTGGTGGCGGATACCAGCCTCGGTTTGGGGCGGTTGGCCGAGTGGTGGCGAAACCGGAATTTTGCAGGCCCACTGATTGGGGTAACCGGCAGTAACGGTAAAACCACCGTCAAAGAGATGATTTATTCGGTGCTCGGTGGGGCACCTGCGGTGCTGAAGACGGCGGGTAATTTCAATAACGATATCGGGGTGCCTTTGACGTTGTTACGATTGCGTCCCCAGCACCGTTTTGCAGTGATTGAAATGGGCGCCAATCACGCCGGGGAGATTGCCTATTGCGCCGGCTTGGCAAAACCGGACATCGCCTTGATCACCAACGCCGGGCCCGCTCATCTGGAGGGATTCGGATCGGTTGACGGGGTGGCCAAAGCAAAGGGGGAGTTGGTTGAGAGCTTGCCTGAGGCGGGCATTGCACTGCTCAATGCCGATGACAGGTTTTTTTCTTATTGGAAAGAGGTGGCCGCATCCCGGCGGATAGTGACTTTTGGCCGGCATGAATCCTCCCAGGTAAGGCTCTTGTCCGTGGCGCCGCTGGAATTTGCCAATGGCCGCTTTCAAAACAAGTTTGTGGCTGATGTCTTGGGGGAAATATTGGAGATCGAATTGCCGTTGGCCGGCCGCCACAACGTCAGCAACGCACTGGCGGCAATTGCCGCGGCGAAAGCCTTGGGTGTCGAAAACCAACAGATTTTGGCGGGACTGGCGAATGTATCCCCCTTCCCCGGCCGTTTGTGTCCCCTGGCGGGAAAACAGGGAAGCTGGCTATTGGACGATTCCTACAATGCCAATCCCGCTTCCTTTGAAGCAGGACTGGAAACATTGGCGGCTTTGTCGGGAGAGCCTTGGGTCATCCTGGGCGCTTTCGGTGAACTGGGCGCCGAATCGCAGGCATGGCACGCCAGAGCCGGCAGGGCAGCGAAAAAGCGGGGTGTCCGCCGGTTGTTTGCGGTGGGCGGGCCGTGTCAAGCAGCGGTGGAAGCCTTTGGTGAAGGGGGGCGGTTGTTTTCCTCGCAGGCGGAATTGTCTGAGGCGGTGGAATCTCTATTACACCCTCAAGTCCGGATTTTGATTAAGGGCTCGCGTAGCCAACACCTTGAACAGACAGTGGAGGCCCTCAAGGCGTAGTTTTCATGCTCTATTGGTTGACTCAACATTTGGTGGAAGTTTACGGCCCTTTCAGGGTTTTCCAGTATTTGACCCTGCGGGCCATCCTGGGGGTGTTGACCGCGTTGCTGATTGCCTTTCTCGTGGGGCCTTCGATGATTCGCCATTTGAGCCGCTATCACCTGGGCCAGCCGATTCGTGATGATGGCCCGGAAAGTCATTTCAGCAAAGCGGGCACGCCTACCATGGGCGGGCTGTTGATTTTAGTGGCGATTGTGACCGCAACATTGTTATGGTCCGATTTGGGTAACCGTTTCGTATGGGTCGTCTTGATCATCACATTGGCCTACGGGGTGATCGGTTTTGTCGATGACTATAAAAAATTGGTGCTGAGAAATCACCGGGGTATCAGCGCCCGGCAGAAATTGTTTTGGCAGCTGACCGTGGCATTGGGGGTTGCCTGGTTTCTCTATGGCAATGCCCAGGTTCCGGAAGAGACTTTGTATATCGTTCCCTTTTTCAAGGAGATAGTGCTGAATTTTGGCTGGGGCTACATCCCCATCACATGCCTGGTGATCGTAGGCACGAGCAACGCCGTCAACCTTACCGACGGGCTGGACGGCCTGGCAATTCTGCCTACGGTATTGGTAGGCGGTGCTTTGGGGGTGTTTGCCTATGTCTCCGGCAATACCAATTTCGCTTCTTATTTGGCCGTGCCTTATATTCCCGGGGTGGGGGAACTGGTGGTTTTCTGCGGCGCCTTGGTGGGCGCCGGTCTCGGTTTTTTATGGTTCAACGCTTATCCCGCCCAGGTGTTCATGGGGGATATCGGAGCCCTGGCGCTGGGAGGTGCACTGGGAATATTGGCGGTGCTGGTGCGCCAGGAAATTGTCTTGATGATTATGGGGGGCGTGTTTGTGATGGAAACTGTGTCGGTCATCTTGCAAGTGGCTTCATTCAAACTGACGGGGAAGCGGATTTTCCGCATGGCGCCGCTTCACCATCACTTCGAACTCAAGGGGTGGCCGGAACCCAGGGTGATTGTAAGGTTTTGGATTATCACGGTGATACTTGTGTTGATTGGACTGGCAACCCTGAAGTTGAGGTGATGTTCATGGCGGCAGTGTTACAAGCTCGGAGTCAAGGTAGGGAGATGATGTTAGGTGCGGGAGATAAAGTAGCAGTGGTTGGTTTGGGCAAAACCGGCTTATCGGCCTTGCGTTTTCTTCACCGGGCCGGCATTGAATGTTTGGCGGTGGATACCCGCGATGTACCGCCGGGGCTAAAGGAAGCCAAATCGCTGGAAGGCGTGCCGGTATTTACCGGCGGCTTGCGGGCCGATATGCTTGCCTGGGCAACCCATTTGTTGGTTAGTCCTGGCATTGGGCTGGACCAGCCCGATGTTCGTGCCGCGTTGGAACGGGGCGCTGCCTTGGTGAGTGATATTGATCTGTTTGCTCAGGCAGTCACTGCGCCCGTGATTGCAGTCACAGGTTCCAATGGGAAAAGCACGGTGACCACGCTGGTGGCAGAAATGGCCGCCGAGGCGGGAATCAAAGCCAAAGCAGGTGGCAATTTAGGCACTCCGGTGCTGGATCTGCTGGATGACGATTGTAGTTTGTATGTGCTGGAACTGTCCAGCTTCCAGCTGGAGCGCACCCGCAAACTGCGTCCTCAGGTTGGCGGAGTTCTGAATATCAGCCCGGATCACTTGGACCGGCATGAAAACCTGACTGACTATGCCGCCGTCAAAGGCCGGTTGTTTGAGCTCAGCAAAATCTGTGTTGCCAACGGTGATGACCCGTTGGTGCGGGAGCTGGCCAAAAGGTCTGGAAGTCATCAAGTCTTGAGTTTTGGCGTGGGTGCCGGTTTTTTGGATTTTGGATTATGCGAAGTGTCAGGCGCAACCTGGTTGGCTTTTCACGAACAACCACTCATCCCTGCCTCCGATGTGGCTTTGCAGGGCCGTCATAATCTTGCCAATGCCCTGGCTGCCTTGGCGTTGGGGGAGGCCGCGGGTATTCCCATGTCGGCCCGGCTAAAGGCCTTGCGCCAGTTTCACGGTTTGCCCCACCGGATGCAAAAAATCGCTGAAAGCGGCGGTGTGGTTTGGATCAACGATTCCAAGGCCACCAACGTCGGGGCAACCGTGGCGGCAATTCAGGGGTTAGCGGGGCCGATAATCCTGTTGGCGGGTGGCGAAGGCAAGGGGGCGGATTTTGCACCTCTACACGCCGCGTCCAAAAACAAGGTGAAGGCGGCGATTTTGTTTGGCAAGGACCGGCATTTGTTGCGGGAGGCTTTGGCAGGCGCCACTGAAACCTTATTGACCGACGACCTGGCCCAGGCAGTGGCAGCCGCCGGGAAGCAGGCAAAACCCGGAGATACCGTATTGTTATCCCCCGCCTGCGCAAGTCTGGATCAGTTCGAGAATTATGAAGAGCGCGGCGATCGATTTATGGCGTTGGTGAGGTCTTTGCAGTGATGGCGGTGGCTGTTTGGGAAATGCCGGTGGGCAAGCGTTATATGGTGGATGCTGTATTGCTTTCGGCGGCGCTTTTGTTGCTGGTGTGGGGGTATGTCATGATGACGTCTGCTTCCCTGCACTTGCATTCGGACGGCTTTTTCTACGCCAAGCGTCAACTTGCCCATATCCTGCTCGGCTTGATAGCGGCGGGAGCCGTGATGAGCGTTCCTTCCAAAGCCTGGTTTAAAGCCGCACCCATCTTGTTGGCCGTGGGTTTTTTGTTATTGGTGGCGGTTTTGATCCCCCATGTGGGGGTGTCTGTCAATGGCAGTACCCGCTGGTTGAATCTGGGCGGGGTGCGTATTCAAGTATCCGAGCTGTTCAAATGGATCGCCATCGTTTATTTGGCGGGCTATGGGGTTCGTCACGGACAAGAACTCAGAGCAACGGCTATTGGCGCGCTTAGGCCCTTGGCGCTGCTGGCTCTTGGCGCTGGGTTGTTATTACTGGAACCGGATTTTGGCGCGACCGTCATATTGATGGCCACCGCGGTCGGGATGATTTTTCTGGCAGGCGCGCCTCTGCTGCCCTTGCTTGGTTTGCTGGCTGGTCTGGTCATGGCCGGGGTGGGACTGGTGATATTCAAATCCTATCGGTTGGAGCGTATTGTGGGGTTTTTGCACCCGTGGGAACATGCTCAGGATTCCGCCTACCAATTGTTTCAGGCCCTGATAGCTTTCGCCCGCGGTGGCTGGGCGGGCGTCGGACTGGGCAATAGCGTGCAAAAGATGTTTTATTTGCCCGAAGGCCACACGGATTTTTTGCTCGCAGTGATTGGCGAGGAATTAGGCTGGCTCGGTGTCACCTTGGTGATAGCCGCCTACAGCCTGTTGTTGTGGCGTATTTTTGCGGTTGCTGGATTGGCCGATGCCGCGGGCCATGCCTTTGGGGCATTGCTGGTTTATGGGATTGGGCTATGGCTGGGCTTGCAAGCCATTATCAATATGGGCGTCAACCTGGGGGTGCTGCCCACCAAAGGACTGACATTGCCACTGATGAGTTATGGCGGTGGCAGTTTGGTGGTCGATTGCATGGCTTTGGGGGTGGTATTGCGGGTCTATATGGAAGCCCGGGACCGTCAAGCGTCGCAACCCAAGGGAATACCATGGCGAGCAGGATCATGATTTTGGCCGGGGGAACCGGAGGGCATGTGTTTCCTGCGTTGGCGGTTGCCAATTGGCTTCGGGAACATGGCCATGAAGTCAGCTGGATGGGTACCCAGGGGGGAATGGAAGCAGAAGTGGTGCCCGCCGCTGGCTTCAAAATGCACTGGCTGACGGTCAGCGGTCTGCGGGGTAAAGGATGGCGAGCCAAACTGACTGCGCCGTGGATGTTAAGCCGGGCCTTGTGGCAGGCGAGAAAACACCTTCAGCGGCAGCGTCCCAATGTCGTCCTGGGCCTGGGTGGATTTGTGGCCGGGCCTGGTGGAATCATGGCCCGCTGGTTGAAAATTCCCCTCGTGATTCACGAACAGAACCGGGTAGCGGGAACGACGAACCGCTGGCTGTCCCGGTTGGCCAGCCGGGTTTTGGAGGCATTTCCAGAAACGTTTGCTGATCGTGACAAGCCCTGTTGGACCGGCAATCCCTTGCGCCCGGAAATAGAAAAACTGGGCGGCAAGACCCGGGAAATTAGTCAGCCATTGCGCCTTCT
>JALSQY010000442.1 GCA_026985035.1 Methylothermaceae bacterium | reverse complement strand
GTGGGCAATGAGGATGATTTGGAAGTGACCATCATTATCAACGGCGCTTTTTCTCGGTATCTATCGCCCCAGAAAGAACTGAAAGTACAGGTCAGAGGCGAGCGATCCAGCGGCAGCATGCAAGTGTGGGCCAATTATCTGGCTTGGAAAATAACCTCTGGAGGCACGCCCCCTCCTGATCCGGCCCCCGTTAATCAGGAGCCCACCATTGACGCCGTGGCGGATCAGACCAGCCAGATAGGTCAGAGCGTTTCTTTGCAGGTCGCGGCTCAGGATAGTGATGGCGACACCTTGACCTATTCCGCCGCGGGCCTGCCTGCCGGTTTAACCATCAATAGCGCAACAGGCTTGATTTCCGGGACTGTTTCCAATGCTGGGGCAAATCCAGTCACCGTTACCGTCAGCGATGGGAATGGAGGGACAGCCGCCGTCTCATTTAACTGGACTGTGACGCAAAACGTTTCCAATCCGGGTAATCCAATCACGGTCAGTTTTGACTTCGAATCCGGGGCCCAAGGCTGGCAGCGGAATCCCGATGGGGAGGATACTGCTTCCAGGGGCAAGTGGTTGAGAACCAACCCTGCCCCTACTTTCTATCAAGGCCATCTCATTCAAAATGGCGATGCGGCCCAGGGCCATTATGCCTTGATTACCCGTGGCAAGGCGGGCAAAAAAGTGGATAGTTACGATGTGGATGGCGGGATGACTTCCATCGTGTCCCCGGAAATAGATCTGACCGGGACCACACAAGCCAGTATCCGTTTTTCATACTACTTTGCCCATTTGGCGAATGCCGATGAAGATGATTACTTTCATGTGGTGATTGTTGGGGAGAATGATTTTTCCGCAATTTTGGATATCCACGCTGACGGCACTATCTCCGAGGGGCATTGGCAAACCCATACCGCGGATATCAGCGATTTTGCCGGACAGAAGATTTTCGTATTGATTGAAACCGCTGATGACGGATCACCTAGTGTTGTTGAGGCTGGAGTCGATCAGGTCGTTATCACCGCGCAGTAATTTATTCATTTAGTGATAATAAAACACTGCTGGTTTGTTCGCCCATCCTTAATTTTTAAGACACGGATATATGGACATGCCACTGATGAAAGGGCGCAGACTTGAGTTGGCGTACCAAATGAAGATCGCCCTCGCAAAAGAATGGCGGAGGAGAAACAATGCTTGGAGGAAACTTCCCCTTGAACAATCACCTGTTCAAACGTTAAAATCAACAGTTTTATAAGTTGGAGAGATCATGCGTCAGCCTTTAGTCGTGGGAAACTGGAAAATGAATGGCACACGCGATAGCGTCAGGCAGTTGCTGGATGCTATTGTGGCTGGAGTTTCGGCTGATTCGCCGGTAGCAGTGGGAGTATGCCCCCCCTATGTGTTTATTCCTCAAGCGGCGCAGCATTTGTCTGGCACACCGGTCTTGTTGGGCGCTCAAAATGTGGCTGACCATGAAGCAGGCGCTTACACAGGAGAGGTGTCTGCAAGCATGCTCAAAGAATTCGACTGTAAACTGGCCATTGTCGGCCATTCCGAACGCCGCAGTTTGTATGGGGAATCCGATGCCTTGGTGGCGGCCCGTTATCAACAAGCCATTGATCATGGCTTGACGCCTTTGCTTTGTATTGGTGAAACCCTGGAGCAGCGGGAAGCCGGGGAAACGTTTGCAGTGGTTGACAGCCAGCTGGATGCGGTATTGGAAAAAGCCGGAATTCAGTCATTATCCAAGGCGGTGATTGCGTATGAACCGGTTTGGGCCATTGGCACCGGAAAAACCGCAACGCCGCAGCAAGCCCAGGAAGTGCATGCCCATATCCGCCAGCGTATTGCCGCTCAAGACGCTGACATTGCCGGGCAGGTGCGTATTCTGTATGGTGGCAGTGTGAATGACGCCAACGCAAAATCCCTGTTTGGCATGGCGGACATCGATGGCGGTTTGATTGGAGGCGCGTCACTAAAAGCCGACGCCTTTCTTACCATTGTTCAATCAGCAGCAGAAACGATTTAATCATGTATCAGGTTTTGATTGTTTTTCATGTTTTAATTGCCATTGGCATTGTCGTATTCGTCATGTTACAGCAGGGCAAGGGGGCGGATGCAGGCGCGGCTTTTGGCAGCGGCGCTTCCGGCACGGTGTTTGGCGCCCGGGGATCCGCGTCATTCCTCTCCAGGACTACTGGCATTTTGGCCGCCTTGTTTTTTATGACCAGCCTATCGCTGGCATACTTCATGGATGTGCGGGAGAATAAAAAAGATTTCATGGAAATTTTGAAGTCTGAAGATGATCTGCCGAACGTGATCAAAGGCACAGAGAAAAAAGAAACCCTTGAAATTCCAGCACAACCGGAAGTACCCAAATTACCCGCAGAATAAATGGCTAGATTTGCCGACGTGGTGGAACTGGTAGACACGCCGTCTTGAGGGGGCGGTGGCGAAAGCCGTGCCGGTTCGATTCCGGCCGTCGGCACCAATTTGAAAAGCCGCCAGGTTGGCGGCTTTTTTGTGCCCAATCACCCCAAACTACGGGCTACCTTGCTCTCAGCATTTATGCTTCTTGAGAGGATGCCGGGGAATCCATAAATCCTCCACCCTGGTTTTGAATTGCCCGCTTTTGCGGTCTTCAAAAAAGATCTTCAAGGCACGGGTGACGGTTTCAAAAGCCAACTCATGCCAGGGGATGTCAGGCTCGGAAAACAGCCGGGTTTCCAGGCTTTCCGCCCCCGGCGCAAAACAACCTTCTTTGACTTCCCCCCGGAAGAACACATAAACTTGCGATAATTGAGGCAAACTGATGATGGTATGCAACGCTAAATGATCCACTTCAGCGCAAGCTTCTTCCAACGTTTCCCTGCGGGCGGCTTGTTCCAGGGTTTCCTCCATTTCCATAAACCCGGCGGGCAAGGTCCAGAGCCCGTATTTTGGCTCAATGGCCCGGCGGCATAACAGAATTTTCTCTTCCCATTCGAGGATGCAGCCGGCGATGACTTTGGGGTTTTGATAGTGGATTTTTCCGCACTGACTGCAGACGTGGCGCTTGCGGTCGTCGCCTTCCGGGATTTCAAGACGGATAGGCGCGCCACAGTTAGGACAAAAATTCATTATTTAGACATGGAATCGATGAGCCGGTCTTCCAGTTCAATGCGTGTGGCCAGGGCTTCTCCCAAATCCGATAATTCTTGTGATAACTCATTCATGTCCTTGAAATTGGCGTTTTCATATTTATCGTTGAATTTAAGCGCCACTTCGGTTGCCCGAGCGATGTCGGGATAAAGCCTTTGGGCGGCATCCAAAACCTTTTTGCGCCGTTCGGTGCCGTTGATGATGCGCTGGTAAATGCCAAAGTGCCCCAGCGAAATATAATCAATCAGAATTTGACAAAATTTGCGCAAAATTTCATCAATGGGCTGTTCATGCTTGTCGAAAGGTTTCAATTCCGCCACTTCCCAGTACAATGTCCACATTTGCTGACGCTCTTTTAGCAAATCCTGTACCATTTTATGGGTTTGGAGGCGGCGTTCCGGCGTGGAGATATTCATTTCTGTCATATTCAAAAACGGTAATGTGATTATCAAGGCATACTTTATGCTATCTCGAGGCTGACGGCAACGTTCAGTGGACGAATTCAAAACAATGCAACCGGCGATTTCTGTCATCATTCCCACGTTTAATCGATGTTCTCTTTTACCCCGGGCGCTGGATTCAGTCCTGGCGCAAACCCTTCCGCCCACGGAAATTTGGGTGGTGGACGACGGCTCCACTGATGGCACGCGGAACTTGATTCACGCCCGATACCCTCAGACAAACTATCTGTGGCAAGAAAACCTAGGCGTGAGCGCGGCCCGTAATCTGGGCATAAAAAGCGCACAGGGAGAATGGATTGCCCTGTTGGATTCCGATGACCAGTGGCAGCCGCAGAAACTGGAGCAACAGTGGACACTTTTGCAGCAACATCCGGCAATGAAGGTTTGCCACACAGATGAAATATGGATCCGAAATGGCCGGAGAGTCAACCCAAAACGCAAACACGCCAAATGTGGAGGGCGGATTTTCCATCATTGCCTGCCTCTATGCGCCATGTCCCCATCGAGCATTCTCGTCCATCGCAGCGTATTGGACGATGTCGGCTTGTTCGATGAGGCTCTGCCCGCCTGCGAGGATTATGATCTTTGGCTGAGGATTACCGCCCGTTATCCCGTTTTATATGTCGATAAGCCTTTATTGGTTAAATATGGCGGCCACGCCGATCAACTCTCCAGGCGTTATTGGGGCATGGACCGCTTCCGCGTCCGGGCCTTGGAAAAAATACTGAGACAGGAAGATTTAGCGGAAGATTACCGTCAGGCCGCCTTGGATATGTTAAGGGAAAAAGTACGGATTTTGGCAAACGGCGCTCGCAAGCGCGGCAAGTTTGTTGAGGCCGACTATTATGAAAATCTGCCGCGGAAATACCCATGCCCGATGCCATAGTCTGTATTGCCACCGCCCTGCGCTGCGAGGCAGGGCCCCTGATCGAGCGTTACCGCCTGAAGCGCCGCCTGGACATCAGCGCTTATCAATACTATCAGGGAGAGGGGATGGCCTTGATTGTCAGCGGCATCGGCAAGGTTGCAATGGCTGGCGCCGTTGCCTATGCCCAAGCGCAACAACGGGCCAATAATCCTTCAATATGGTTGAATATCGGCATCGCCGGGCATCCCCATTTGCCGGTGGGCAAAGCCCGGATCATTCACAAAATTGGCGATGAGAGCGGGCGCTGCTGGTATCCGCCCCTGGTGGCCAAACCGCCCTGTGCCACGGATGCGGTAATGACGGTATCGAAACCCCAGCCACATTATCCCGGCAACGTACTTTATGATATGGAAGCCAGCGCTTTCTATGAAACAGCGGTGAGATTTGTCACCAGTGAGTTGGTCCAGAGCTTTAAAGTAGTCTCCGACAACCTAGAAAACCCTGCCGGGAAACTGAAAAAACAGCAAGTGAACGATCTGATCGCGGCACAATTAGAGCCTTTGGAAGCCTGGATAGAAAGGTTACGCGCATTGGCCTCCGATTTGACAGAATCGCCGCTGCCATTGCTTGACGAGATCCAGCAACGCTGGCATTTGACGGCCCACGAACGTCACCAAGTCGCCCAATGGCTGCGCCGCTGGCAATCCTTGGCCCCCGGTCAAACTCCCGGCCCGCGGGATTTACCCGCCGCCAACAATGCCCGTCAACTCATGCACTGGCTCCAGCAACAGGTCGAAGCATTGCCTGTACGATTGGCATGATAGAAACCATTTATATAGAAGCCGAGATCGGCGACTATCCCCGTGCCCAGGCAATCTTGCGGCGCTTTCCCAAAGCCCGCAAGATCGAATGCCAGCATTATGGGGAGGTTTTCAACCCCAAGGCCCAAAATTTCCGCCTCCAGAAACGGCGGCCGGCATTGATTCTGGCAAAAAAAACCAAGAATTGGGTGTTGGAAGCACCGTTGGGATACAACATCGGAGGAATGAATAATTTTTATTTTTCCCACATGCTCAATTGTCTCTACGACTGCCGCTATTGCTTTTTACAAGGCATGTACCGCTCGGCCAATTATGTGTTGTTTGTCAATTACGAAGACTTCGAACAGGAAATCGTTCGCATCAAGACACGGCTGGCCAGTGAGCCGGTTTATTTTTTTTCCGGCTACGATTGCGACAGCCTGGCGTTGGAGCCGGTTACGGGGTTTGTGAAGCATTTTTTAGACGCCTTCAAAAACCTCTCTCAAGCATATTTAGAAATTCGAACCAAAAGCACCCAGGTTCGGACGTTATTGGAACACCCGCCCATGGCGAATGTCATCACGGCTTTCAGTTTTACCCCGGCCTCCGTTGCCAAGGCGCTGGAGCATAAAGTTCCCGGGGTGGAGCGGCGCTTGCAGGCTATGGCGGCACTGCAGGAACAGGGCTGGCCGTTGGGGCTGCGCTTCGACCCTCTTATCTATCATGAAGGTTACCGCCAGCAATACCGGGAATTATTCTCCCGCATCTTTGCCGTCTTGCGTCCAGAGAGCTTGCATTCAGTCAGCCTCGGTGTGTTCCGCTTGCCAGAGAAATATTTTACCCGGCTCAGAAACCTCTATCCTGGCGAACCCTTGTTTGCTGGCCCCTTGGAGAAGAGCGAGAAAATGGTAGCTTACCGGCGTGAACTCGAAGCGGAAATGATTGACTCTTGCCGCCGGGAATTATTGCAATATCTGCCTGATTCCAAGTTATTTTCATG
>JALSQY010000441.1 GCA_026985035.1 Methylothermaceae bacterium | reverse complement strand
GACGATTTTGGTTTTGAACCGTCTTCGCCTGTGGGTCAATTATTGGCCGCCGCGCCGGAAAACGGTTGGGTCAAACTGAATACCAATCGTTACCAGGATGTCTGGACACCTGAGGAACAAATCCCTGATCCCCCTCCCGAAGGAACAGTGAAAGGTGATCCGCGCACTATTATCTATGCCTGGAGCAGCATGGCTTGGGATAGCCGGCGCGGAGATTTGATTTTCTTCGGTGGCGGGCATGCCAACTATACCGGGAATGATGTTTATCGATGGCGCGCTTCCACGTTGGCATGGGAGCGGGCGTCGTTGCCCAGCGCCATTCAATACACGCCATTGGCCAGTGACCCCTGGGGCGGGATATTTGCCTCGGTGGGTGGTGTCGATGATGCGCCCATCTCGGCGCATACCTACGATAACTCGGAATATCTTCCTGTGGTTGATCGGTATGTGACCTTTGGCGGGGCAGCCTATGGCAGTGGCCACTTCAGGAAACCCGATGGTCGAGGCGGTTCGGTTGTCAGCGGCCCCTATTTTTGGGATCCGGGCAAGGGTGATCCCAATAAAGTGGGCGGAGCCACGGGGACGCATGTCAATGCCAGCCAGTTTCCCAATGTTGAAGGAGGAAGCATGTGGCAGAACCGGGATAGTGTTACCAAGATGGCAGGGCTGGGATTTTCGGGGAATTTTCTGGAGGGGGCTTCCGCCTATGCCACGGAAAATGGCAAGGATGTCCTGTATTTGCAAGCCCGCAGGAGGTTATTCAAATACACGGTCAACGATGTTGATAATCCGGCTGCCGATAACTATGAACTGATGGGCAAGGTAACGGGCGCAGTCGGCGGTCAAGGCGCGGGTGCCTATGCGGAAGATCTCAATATCTTTCTCCGGTCATTTGGAGGTACTGGGAATTTCACCCTTTGGCGGCTTGGCAACGCTGGACCGGCTAACGATGGTATTATTTTCCAGCCGACGGTAACCGGTGATACTGCTTTTCCATTGGAAAAGCTGGGCAATTATGGGTTGGATTACGATCCTGTGCGCCGGCAATTCGTTCTGTGGGGCGGGGACGATGATGTCTGGGCGCTCAAGCCGCTTGATCCAAGCGATCTGGATGGTGAATGGACCTTGAGTTTATTGGTGGATGAAACCAGTACTGATCCGGCGCCTTCATTGGAAGCGGCATTTCCTGGCACCACTCAAAATTTCCGGGGCGTGCTGGGAAAGTGGAAATACAGCGCGGCACTGGATGTCTTTCTGGGTGTGGTGGACCCACTGTCAGGCGATGTGTGGGCCTATAAGCCA
>JALSQY010000440.1 GCA_026985035.1 Methylothermaceae bacterium | reverse complement strand
TTGTCCACTGAAAAGCCAGGATTTTCCTGATGCAGATGCATGGCGCCCAATGCCGTGATCACTTTGCTGACACTACCGATTTTGCAACGTGAGGCGGGAAACATCCTGCTGCCCGTGGAGAAATCCCGGTATCCGTAGCCCTTCTCCAAAACCACTTCGCCGCCCTTGGATACAGCAACGCCCAGCCCGGGCAAACGGTAACGCCGCAGAATATCCATGGCCTTGACATCCACTTGATTGACGAAAGCAGCGTGACCGCTGCCCAGCTCGACATCTCGATACCAGGTATAGACCCGGTCATTGGAACCGGTAATACCCATATCGATGATGTGGCCTATTTTCTTGTTCGGCGGAACACCATAGGGGGATGGTTCCTTGTAATAATCAAGGTCATCCGGCAATCCCACACTCACAGTGCCGTCCGCATACCAGGTATAGAGCCGGTCATTGGAACCGGCGATCGCCATACCCACGATATCACCGATTTTCTTGCCATCTGGCAACTCAAACGGCGCTGGATCTTCGTAATAGCCGAGATCCCGTGACTACCCCACACTCACGGTACCGTCCGCATACCAGGTATAGACCCGGTCATCGGAACCGGCAATGGCCATGGCGATGATATTCCAGGCGTTTTTGCCTTCGGGAAGTTCAAATGGTTTCTTTTTAGCGTAAGCCTCAAAATCAAGACTGGTACCACTGGAAACCGTGCCATCGGCATACCATGCATAAACCCGGTCATTGGAACCTGCAATGCCAATACCCACAATGTCCCCCAAGTCATTAGGAAGAGGACGATTGACTTCCTTGCTGGCGCTATACCGGCCCAGATCCCAACTGGTGCCAATGCTGCGGGTTCGCGGTGAATAACCAGCGTAAGCCAAGCCGCTAGTTGAAACGATAACAAGCAAAAAAAACGTCATTACCAAATTCAAACTTCTTTCAGAATTCAAATATTGACTACCTTTCATTGGGAAACACCTCATTCAATATTTGCCAAAGTATCAACCCGGATATTTCACCAGCCGGCTTTGGGCCTCTGGATAAGTAATGGATGTATAAACATAAATCACGTTCATTCCTGACAAAAAGCAAAAGCCATTTTGTCCCCGGCCTAAAGCCTATCCCGGCCCTGGCTGGTCCAGGCGCGCCTGTCCTGCGCTATCATCCGGGATACTGATGAAATATCCGGGCTGATATGTTTTGACCTGTCAAGTGTTTCAGCTTTCCGCTGAGGGTTTATCCACGCTTTGTCCATGGCAGAGCAACCTTATCTCTTGCGTCGCTGTGGGCAAAGGGTGGA
>JALSQY010000439.1 GCA_026985035.1 Methylothermaceae bacterium | reverse complement strand
GATGGCTTTTTAGGGCAAAAAACTGTTTCAGTCAATGCAGATGACACTGCTAAAAGTATTGCTGAGGGCATCAATAGTGTCTCGGAAAAAACCGGTGTGACGGCCCGGGCGATTACCTATGCCAAAATTAGCGGCGCTTCTGCTACTGGTGCGCTTTCCTTTAACCTGTATGGCAAGAACGAAACCACTGCAGTAAAAATTTCTACTCAGTTGACCAGCACCAGTGATTTGACGGAATTGGCCAAAGCCATCAACGATCAGACCGGAGAAACCGGGATCAGTGCCGTACTCTCCGATGACAAGAGTGAAATCGTTCTGAAGAACGAGGAAGGTTATGACATTACCATCGATGGTTATTCTTCATCCACTACTACCATCGATATTGCTGGTCTGCAAGAAGATGGCAGTTCGGGGGTGACTGGTGGTACCACAGTGAAGCTGGATGCTAGTGGGGATACTTCGGCAACGGTAGGTGGAAATGTCATCTTTGAATCTCACAAATCATTTACAGTAACTACCGACACCTCTGGTACGTTGCTCAATGGCACGGCTCCTGTCGCTTCCAGCCTGTCAAATGTCAGCCAAATCGACATCGGTGACCAATCCGGCGCCAATGATGCCATCTCGGTCATTGACGGAGCGCTGGCCTTCATTGCCGATACCCGCGGTGACCTGGGGGCGGTGCAGAACCGGTTGTCTTCCACCATTTCCAATCTGGAAAACGTTTCCCAGAACGTGTCGGCATCCCGCTCGCGGATTCAAGACGCGGATTTCGCCAAGGAATCGGCGGAACTGGCGCGGACCCAGATTCTGCAACAGGCAGGGACTTCCATGTTGGCCCAAGCCAATGCCTCGTCCCAGGGGGTATTATCACTGCTCCGCTAAATGGCGAGATGATGGAATCAGGCGGCGGGTCACGCCGCCGCCTTTAACGGGAATCACATTTTAGAGGCAGAACCATGGAAACAAGCAACATTTCGGGGTTCATGGCCGACTTTACTCGCTTGAGCGGGTTACAGCCGGCGGGGAAGCCCGACAAATTACAGGTTTCCGGGAGTTCTCGGCAGATGTCAGCGGGGGGTGAGAATACCGGTGACAAACAGGTAGCGGCCATCGACAAGGAAAGCGTCAGCAGCGCGGTGGCCAATATCAACGACTACATGCAGAAGGTGGACCGCAAATTGAATTTCAGCATGAACGAAGCGCTGGGCAAGATTGTGATCGAGGTCAAGGATGCGGAAACCGATGAGGTGATCCGCTCGATTCCGCCCAAGGAGATTATCGAGTTTGCCGAACGCTTGAGCGAA
>JALSQY010000438.1 GCA_026985035.1 Methylothermaceae bacterium | reverse complement strand
AAGTTCAATTTCGATGTCAACGCCCTCTACCGCCGACCGGATATCAACGAACTGCGCGATCTGGACGAAGAAGACCCCAAGGAAGTGGAGGCTTCCGGCCACGGCCTCAATTACATTGCCCTGGATGGCAATATCGGCTGCATCGTCAACGGCGCAGGCTTGGCCATGGCCACCATGGACGCCATCACCCTCCATGGCGGCATGCCGGCGAATTTTCTCGACGTGGGAGGCGGCGCTTCCCCGGAAAAAGTCACCAACGCCTGCCGGATTGTCATGCAAGATCCCAATGTCAAAGCACTGCTGGTGAATATCTTTGCCGGCATCAACCGCTGCGACTGGATCGCGACGGGCCTGATCCAAGCCTACAATACCCTGGATATCACACTTCCCATGATCGTCCGCCTGGCAGGCACGAATGTCGAAGAAGGCCGCAAAATCCTAAACGAATCCGGTTTACCATTCGTGCAGGCCAACAATCTCGATGATGCCGCGGAAAAAGCCGTCGCCACCGTGAAGGAGTCCCAGTCATGAGTGTTTTCGTCAACAAAGATTCGAAAGTCATTTTCCAGGGTTTTACCGGCCAGCACGCCACCTTCCATGCCGAGGAAGCCATCAAAAACGGCACCAATGTGGTGGGCGGGGTAACACCCGGCAAAGGGGGCACCACCCACATGGACTTGCCGGTATTCGATACCGTTGCCGAGGCAGTCGAGGCCACCGGCGCCGACGTTTCCGGGATCTTCGTCCCCCCGCCTTTTGCCGCCGACGCCATCATGGAAGCCATCGATGCCGGCATCAAGGTGGCGGTCACCATCGCCGATGGCATTCCAGTCCAGGACATGATCCGGGTGCAGCGTTACCGGGTGGGCCACGACTGTATCGTCATCGGCCCCAATACACCGGGCATCATCACCCCTGGGGAATGCAAAGTAGGGATTATGCCTTCCCATATCTATCAACCCGGCCGTATCGGCGTGGTCTCCCGCTCCGGCACCTTGAATTACGAAGCCGTTGAACAGATGACCGCCATGGGGCTGGGACAATCCAGTTCCGTCGGTATCGGTGGTGATCCGGTCAATGGCACCGACTTCGTCACGGTATTGAAAGCTTTCGAGGAAGATCCAGATACCGATCTGGTTGTCATGATCGGAGAAATCGGCGGTCCCCAGGAAGTCGCTGCCGCCCGCTGGGCCAAGGAAAATATGAGCAAGCCCGTGGTCGGTTTTGTCGCCGGGCTTTCCGCCCCGCCGGGACGGCGCATGGGCCATGCCGGCGCCATCATTTCCGGGGATGCCGATACTGCCTCGGC
>JALSQY010000437.1 GCA_026985035.1 Methylothermaceae bacterium | reverse complement strand
TCGGCCCTGTGATTCTGGCTATCTGCGGGCCGTCCACCCGGGGCTTGGGTTCTGGCTGGGGCCGCCAGGGCTGGCCTCTGGGAATCAGGGTTAATTGATTACTGTAATGGCTGCCGCCGCCTCCGGCCGCTTCTTCTTCCTGACTTTGCGGCTGGCGGCCGTTGTGGTCGGCGCCGATGATCAGCCAGGCGGTTTCCGGGTTACATGTTCAGAAAGACGGTGCAAAACGCTTTCGCTATTGCACCCTCCGAGGTACGGCTTACGTGTTCAGAAAGACGGTGCAATACGCTTTCGCTATTACACCCTACAGGTACGGCTTACGTGTTTCGCTATTCCGACTTACGCGTTCAAAAAAAGGTGCAAAACGCTTCCGCTATTGCACCCTACGGGGTACGGCTTACGGGTTATCAGCAAAATGTCGGAAAACGCTTCGCTATTCCGACTTACGGGTTAAGGTTGCCTTTTATTCCCAAGTCACTTGGGGAAATCTTCCGCGTAAAGTTCCCTACACTCTTTGTAGCAAGAGCGGATTAACTTACCTCAACAGGTTCCCATAGTCCCCGGAACGGTATGTCAGGCGGAATCAATCGCCATACTTCACCGGATTCAACATCTTCAAACCATCTTCCGCCATATATTTCTCCTTTTCCATAATTTTTATCTGGCTGTAATTCTCTTGCATAGCCAGCTTCAACTTGCTTTTCAATGTAGTCAACAAAGCGTGCATATTCACTTGGTGAATTGAAGCCGTGTATTTCTTCCCAAACTATCGTAGACATAGTTTACTGAATCCAATTTTGATTAACTTTCGGAATGTATATTTGGTTGCCACCACCAACTAAGCCTCGCTGCGCTGCTGCCGCACCTTCATATATCTTGGTTCCAGCAGGTACTTTTGCGGTAACTACTCGTGTGGCCGTATTGCCCCAATTCTGATCCAACGCAGAATCAATAACAGATTGGAGGGGACCTTTTGGTTTTACGCTCGTCCAATAACTCCCTGTTGGATTCCCGTTATCCGAAATGACCCGATACAGCGTCGTATCCTTAGATAATGTTCTTTGTGTATATGTCGCACTTCTAAATGTCTTCGCTACATCATTCGCTAGCGGGCCAGGGTTGATGGGTGAATACTTTGTAGCACCCCTCAACCTCTCAACCGCCGCCTGACACCGCTGCCTAACAGCCACCTTCAACCTTGACAAAGCAGGCGTCCAGGCGCCCAGAATCCCGGCCGCCTTTTTACCGGCATCCACCGCACCCCGGGCGGCGGCCGCTGTTGTCTTCTTGACTGTTGAACCGGCGGTTT
>JALSQY010000436.1 GCA_026985035.1 Methylothermaceae bacterium | reverse complement strand
ATGGACGATGATGGCAGCGTCATAGATGATATTTTCAATATTGCACGGAAATTTCTATAAAAGGAGAAAAACATGGGATTATTTGATTTTATTTCCGATGTCGGCCAAAAACTTTTCACCAGTGACGCGGATGCCGCGGAAAAAATAAAGCAGCATATCGAAGCCAATAATCCGGGGATTGACAATCTGGAGGTCGGTTATCAAGATGAATCGGCCTTTCTCAAAGGCCAGGCAAAATCTTATGAGGCTGTAGAAAAGGCGATCCTGATGGCGGGCAATGTCAAGGGAGTGGCCAACGTGGTCAATGAAATTCAAGTCGAAGAAGCCGCCCCTGCTGAAGCCAAGGTAGAATATTACGTGATTCAAAAGGGAGACACTCTGTCTTTGATTGCCAAGCGCTATTATGGGGATCCTATGGCCTACACGAAAATTTTCGAGGCCAACCGGGAAGTGATACAAGATCCTGACAAAATTTTTCCCGGCCAAAAAATCCGCATTCCCCTTGCTTAAAGAAGGTGTCGCCTTTTGCGGCACCCTCCTAAACCATGGATTAAGTATCAAAAAGGAGCTGAATATGTCAGTAGCCAAAGTCACCGAAATTATTGCCTCATCTCCCGTCAGTTTTGACGAGGCAGTCAAGGAAGGGGTTGAACGCGCCAATAAGACCTTGCAAAATGTGAAAGGCGCCTGGGTAAGTGATCACAAGGTAGTCCTGGAAGACGGTAAGATTGTTGAATACCGGGTAAGACTAAAGGTTACCTTTGTATTGAAAGATTGACCCCAACCCACCCCATTCCGAAGTCACTTGAAACAGAAAAGCCACCATTGATATGGTGGCTTTTTTGATCGCCTGAACTTCGTGCGTAATCAATCTCCCCACCGACGTATCTGGCAGCTTTCCTTGCCCCTGATTATTTCCAATCTGTCAGTACCCCTTTTGGGAATGGTGGATACTGCGGTGATGGGGCGGCTGGATCAGCCGGCTTTTATTGGGGCGATTGCCCTGGGCGGGGTGATTTTCAGTTTTCTCTATTGGGGATTCGGTTTTTTGCGCATGGGGACCAGTGGGCTTGTTGCCCAGGCATTTGGCGGGAACCGGCACGGGGAAATCAAACTGATTCTTGGGCGCGCAGTTTTCCTGGCACTCATATTGGCGGCCTCATTAGTATTACTCCGGCAACCTATCGCCGATTTCGCCTTTCAGTGGATGCAGGCCAGCCGGGTAACCGAAAAGCTGGCTTACCGCTATTTCGAGATTCGCATTTTCAGTGCCCCTGCCACCTTGCTCAATTATGCGCTGATCGGCTGGTTCA
>JALSQY010000435.1 GCA_026985035.1 Methylothermaceae bacterium | reverse complement strand
CGAGTCAAAGATCTGAACAGATGACAGGGAGGAAGTCCCGTATGCAAGGCAAGACACTCACAAAACCTGCAGCAAAATCAATTGAACCGGAACCGTCAGTTTATATCGGTATCGATGTTTGTAAAGACTGGCTGGACGTTTATGTGCATCCACAAGGGCACGAATTTCGTGTTGCCAACAACAAATCGGGCCACCAGCAGCTCAATCGCAAACTGAAAGCCTTTTCGCCAGAGCGGATCGTCATGGAGGCCACCGGAAAATTTCACCGCGCGGCGCAAAGAGCCATGCATAATGCCGGTTTTGCTGTTTGCATCATCAACCCCTATCGCTCGCGCAAATTCGCTGATGTGCTTGGTCAGCTGGCAAAAACGGACCGTATTGATGCCAGAGTGCTGGCCCTGTTTGGTGAGCTTCTCAAGCCTGAGATTACGCCGCCGCCTTGCGAAACTTTGTTGCAATTAGGCGAGCTGGCCAGTGCCAGAAGAGCCATGATCGAGCAGCAGACCCGATTGGCAAATCAGCTGGGATCAACGGAAAGTATGAGTGTTCGCAAGAAGTTACGCGCTCAAAAGAAAATGCTGGAACGCCATATCAAAAAAATTGATGAGGAAATGAAAGCGCTGATAAAAACAGATGAGGTGCTGAAAAGGCGGGCTGAAATTCTGCGCTCCATTCCTGGGATTGGCTTGGTAACCAGCAATAATTTGCTGGCTTTGATGAGCGAGCTTGGCCAATGCTCCCGCCAGCAGATCGGCGCCCTTGCCGGCCTTGTGCCGATGAATTGGGACAGTGGAAAAATGCGCGGCAAACGCATGATAAAGGGGGGCCGTCAACATGTGCGGGACGCTCTTTATATGGCGGCAGTGACGGCCAGTCGATGCAATCCTGACCTGAAAGATTTTTACCAGCGATTGACCAATCCACAAAAGGGGGAAAGTAAAAAAAGCAAGGTTGCGCTGGTCGCGGTGATGAGGAAACTGCTGGTCCTGGCCAATGCGCTGATCCGCGATGACCGCCTTTGGAGTGCCAGGGCACCTGAACAGGCAACATGAAAATGGATCAAAGTGGCCGGGAAAAAGCCTTCCTCCCGGAGCCGCATATCGCTCGCCCTCACCCCGTTGCCGGGGGAGCGATATGTGGTGCAGGGAGGAAGGCGCGCCATCCTCCTGGTGAGCATGGAAGCGCGTTTTTATACTTGACCATCAACACAGATGCTCCCGGGACCCAGTGCGGCAAACCGCGCCCTCACAAATTAAAATCAGGCTCACGACTATGGACCCCGGGAAAAGAACCCGGGGTGCGAAGACAGCACA
>JALSQY010000434.1 GCA_026985035.1 Methylothermaceae bacterium | reverse complement strand
TGTGGGACAGTGTGGTTTGCGGGGTTTCCGTAATCAACCCGGCCACCCGCCCGAGATCGTTGGGGATGAAAGTGAATATCGCCACGTCCCGCGCCGTGGGAGGCGAATCGCCCGGTCCGATCACCCGCAGGCGGCCGTAACCTTCCCCCGGATTGAGCACCGCCTGGCGGGTGTGACCGGACAATTGAGAGGACAGAACCGTCACCACGCCCGCCTGGGCCAGCTCCGTCTGGTTTTGGTCATAGAGCGCCTCGTGCGTCTCCCCCACCGGATGATAGACCAGCCGGTCCCGGGCGAAAGGCATGGCTTCGCGGATCAGCCGCCAGGCCTGGATGATGCGCCCGGCGGGCACCGGATCGGTGGGCCAGAATTCCAGGGCATACAGATCGGCATCGGGATAATAGACGATGGAACCGGCCAGATTGCGGCGCCGGCCGGAAAAGTAAGTCACCGCGCTGAACGCCGCTTCCGCCTGTTTCCCCGGCTGGCCGGCATACAGGCCGAGAGCGCCGGACACAAAGTCGAAATGCCACAAATAGCGGTGGCTGTTCTGGAAATACAGGACGGGATGGGGCGTATTGACATCCAGCATCACGAACTTGACTTCCTTGACGCCGACCAAACCGGCATTGGCCGAGGTGACGGCCAGGGCATCGTAGCTTGCCCCGTCCGGCAACCACAAGGCGCCATCCCCCTCCCCCATCAAGGCATAGGCCGGTTCGCCGTTTTCCCTCCAGGCCCGGGTCACCAGCAGCCGGGTACCGGACAGGGTGGGCAAGCGTTGCATTTCCACCCGGTAGATGTCTTTTTCCCCCACCGCCGAGGGAACGGCCACTTCCTCGAGCACCGCAATTCTGGTGGCCGGGTCATAGTCGGCTCCGATGGTGCGGGGTTCAACCTGATAGGGTTCCAGGGTTTCCAGTAGAAATTGCCATTGGGGACCGCCGCCCAAGCGCCGCAGCCGCGCCAGACGGTAATCCGCCGGACCGACCCGTACCGCCGGCACCAATAACAGTTTTTCGGCCGGCGAATAGACCGGTTGACCGGCCTGGGCGGCAAGCGCCAAGATTCCGAAAAATCCCAACCACCAACGATAAACAGTCAACATCAACGTACTCCCAGTAATTGAAACGTCAAAACACCCGACGGCACCGCCCGTCCCAGATCCACCGTATAACGGCGGCGACTGCCATCGCTGAATATTACTTCCAGATCCGGGATGTGGACCCGGCCACTGGCGGGAAAATAAAAGGCGGACTTACCCGTCGGCGAGGTGACTTCCCGCAAATCCATCACCGTAAACCGAAAACCTGAAACCGTCCCGTCACGGGCCAAGCGTGCCCGGTAATAACGGTTTTGCCCGGCCACTTTTACCGGATCCAGGATCAGTGTTTCCCCCTTGAAATCATATTGGCCGGAAACCGCCTGATTGATGGCGCCTGTCAGGTACACCGCGCCATGGTCCTTGTGTCCTGCGGGATCCCGGCCCGGCGCGCCGATGAAAATCTCCTCTCCAGTCATTGCCAGCGCCGAACCAAAGCGATCATGGGGCTTGCCCTCCGGAAGAAACAGACGGCTCTGGGTATGCCAATGACCGGCTTCCCGGGCAAACACATAAGCCGCGCCACTGCGGAACCGGGCCGCGGTTTCCCCGGGCGCTCCCACCAACAGCCGCCCGTCCTTCAACGCCATACGGCTGCCGAATCCGCCATCCTCGGCGGTCTTGTCCGAGGCCAACAGCACATCTTCCTCCCAGGTTCCCTGATTGAAGCGGTAAACATACACTACCCCGGAAAATAACTTATCGCCCACATCCTTGGCCGGCGATCCCACTGCCAGCACCTCACCTTCCAGCGCCAGGGCCGCGCCAAATTGCTGCAGGCACTCGGCGTCGGGTGGCGCCAGGGCATGGGCGGGATGACGCTCCCCTTGCCGCAGAGCCTCGAGCGAATAGACAAATACCGCTCCCACATCCTCCCCGCAAAAGGGGGCATCCCCCTTGGCGATAGCGAAATTCTGGGCATCGACGCCGGACTTTGGCACCACTGCGCCCTTGAATTGCACTACATCCCTGGCCACCGATCCCACCGCCAGCCACCGGCCGGTCACGGCCAACGCGATGCCGAAACGGGCATCGGCCTCGGGCGCGGGATCATTCAGCCGGGCGGCAAGCTCGCATGCCTGCCCGGCCGGACAACGATATAGATAGACTCGCCCTGCCCTGTCTTCGCCATCCACTCCCGAGTAAGGGGCCCCCACCGCCAGCCACTCGCCCGACGATGCAACGACGGCACCGAATCGCTGCCCGGGTTGATCGTCCGGCGAAGTCAACGACTCCAACAATTGCCAGTTTCCCGCCGCATTCCTGGTATAGCGGTAGACGCGTCCAGACCCGTCTCCAGGCGCGCCCACCGCCAACCCCTGGTTGAGTACGGCCACCGCGCCGCCGAATCCATCTTCCCGGGAGACATCCTCCGGCATCAGTATCGCTGTTTGCCCCCATTGTCCCGGCAGCGGAAAATCCCGCTGGAAAACCCTCGCCTCGCCATTGCCGCCGATCACCGCCCAGCCGTTTTCCACATCGAGGGAGCGCCCGAATGCCGAAGTCTTCTCAAAATCGACCGGCAGCAGCCGCTGCCAGGGCGAAGACGCCATGGCAAGCGACACTCCCCCCAGTGACGGCAAAAGGAGCAAGGCAAGCGCGCATACAATTCTGTTCATTGGTTATGTCCTGCATCAAGCCATGAGATACTGAAAAAGCAACATCTCTGCCAACCGCCCTTTTCCTGCCTCTACAAACACTTAAGTCAATAAACGCCCGCGGGCCGCCCCGCGGTTGTGTCATATGACCCATCGATTGGGTCATATGCCTCACCCAGATCACCGCCAGTTCTCCGGTTTTTTCCGAGAAGATTTTCTTTTTTCAAGGGTTTATGAAGATGGCCCGGAATGTGCATTACGTGCTTAGCTACGATAAGAATTATTCCGGAGGAATCTCATGTACTCGGCACGCCTGATAACCTTTGCCTTGGCGGGAATGTTAAGTTTTTCCCAAACCCTGCCCGCCAAGGTGAACCCTATCGACAAACCCCTGGATCACCCGCCCATTCCCTTGCTGGACGAGGACGGCAAACACGTTCTGGAAAGCGGCAAGCCCTATAGTCCCAGAAAGAGCTGCGCCGGTTCCGGCTGCCACGACTACGACAAGATCACCAGCGCCTATCATTTCGAAATGGGACGGGACGAAGCCAACGACGACTTTGGCAAACTGAACAATTTCCTGGGCGCCAAATCCCTGGTGAGCCCCGGCTGGTTCGGCGGCTTCAACTGTATGGGCGGCAGCATCCCCACCTTTCTCGCCAATAAAAACAACAGCTACAAGGAAATGATCCGCGACTACGGCGCCGCAGGCTTCATCGGCTGTTCGAGCTGTCACGTGGGCGGCGGATTCGGGGAAAAGGACCGGCAAGGTATTCGCTACACCGAGCGTGATCCGAATACCATCCCACCCTGGGACGGTGACTACTACAACCGCGGCACCGACGAGAACAACCAGAAGACCGACAAGAGCGTGGTCGCCAAATGGGACTGGCACAAAAGCGGGTTGCTGGAAGCGGACTGCATGTGGTGTCACGTCAGTTCCGACAACATGACTTTGCCCGATGACCGGATCTCCCTGAGACGGGGGATGATCGGCGCCTACCGGAATGTTCGGCGGCAATTCATCAGTGACAGACAATTCCGCTATGCCGCCAACGCCATCTGGGAATTTGTCGATTTGAATTCCGGCAAGGACGGCGCCTCGCCGCTCAAGGCATTAACCGTCGAACGGGAATGGGACGAAGCCGGAAAGAAATATACCAATAAACAGGATGAGAACGGCAATCCCATCATCCACTGGAATCCCGATGCCTTCGATGAAAACGGGCGCATCCATGTCAAAATGATGCGCTTTGCCGAAACCGACAACTGCATGTCCTGTCACTTGACCAGCAATTCCCGCCGGGGCTTCTACGGCTACGGCGACGACACCCGGATGGAGCTGGGTGAGGACGGCACCCTGATTGAGGATTACAAGGACGATGTCCACAAGGGCAAGGATCTGGGCAAGTATTGGGCAGGCGAATCCCGGATCATGGACAACTGCAATGTCTGTCATTCCCGTGGATATTTCAAGGGTAAATTCGAGAATGTCAATCTCGATCAGGATCACAATTTCCTGAAAGGCCATTCGGACATGGACATCCGCAACGACCTGGATTTCGCCGACGGCATCCGCACCTGCGAATACTGTCATGTGGAAGGCCAGAACGACCGGGGTGAGCCCCCCGTAATCCCCTCCAAGCAGGAAACCCTGTTGCAAGCTCACTTGGTGCGCTGGACCCACAGCGGCTATATGAACGGCTACCCGCAGGACAGCCTGGAAAAGGTCGTGCAAACTCATTTCGACGTGGTCAGCTGCCAGGGATGCCATATCACCAACAAAAAGGGCCGCGGTGGCAAACCGTTGCAGATCATGTACCGCTACCGGGACGACAAGGACGGCAAGCGCAAGATCATCACCTACAACCCCCGCCTCCGGTACCTGTGGATAGATACCACCACCGGCTGGGCGTTGCCGCGTTTCGAACGCGGACTGGTGGTGCAATTGCAAAAGGACGCCGAAGGCAACAACGTGGAAGTAGAAGTCGGCGGCCGCAAGCGTTTCGTCGGCGATATCATCGACCCTGAAACCGGTGAAAAGCTGCCTGGCCAGGTTACCGCCCGGGTTTCCCATGGCAGCCTCCGCATCGGCGATCCACTGGATGCCGATGGCTACCGGTCGTTGAAAAGAGCCTACGACAAGCTCATGGCCATGCGCCACGCACCGCAGCTCAAGGGCCGCCGGCCAGATGTGAAAATGGTGTGGCTCGATTCCAACGAATACATCATTTCCCACAACGTCAGGCCTTCAGTCTCGGCTCTGGAGTGCGGCAAATGCCACGACAAGAAACAGGATGGCTCGTTCAGCTCCCTGATCTCGCAAACCGGTGTGCTGGGTGAGGGAAACCGCAAGGAAGTCACCACCCTGCCCGATCCCAAACTGGTTGAGGAAGGTATCGTGGTTATGGGCATGCCTTACATGAAACTGGCCGAGGACGGGACGATTTACGAGGATCAAAGCGATATCCTTTTCACCACCCTGGTGGACCCCTTCATGACCATCAACGACGCGACCGACAGCCGTTTCGTGGGCGGTTACTTCAGAAAGATGTCCATGGCCGAAGGCATCAAAAAACTCAACCTGCGGGCCAAGGCCCCTGACGACGGCGGACCGGATTATTTCGTCTTCAGCCAGCGTTACGGAAAACCCAGCCTGAAAAACGGCGGCGCGGCCTTGCCGGTCAATACCATCACCAACAGTCTGGCAGGAAAATGGCGGGTGGAAAACCTGCTGTTTCCCAAAAGCCAGGCCCTGGTGGATTTGATTCACAGCCGGGGATTCGGGGATCTGGCCTCGGACGCCATCAGGATTACCGTCCTGGATGAGAACAAACAATCCTTGCGGGATTTGTTCGGCAACCGCCTGATTGTCAAACTGCCCTACCGGGGGCGGGCCAGGGACAAAAACGGCATCGAGGTCCTGACTTCGCTCGACGGCCGGGAAATCCACCGCATCCCCACTGATGACATCATCCAGTTCATCCCGCGGGGGGCCACTTCCAACCCCAACTTCCCCTCGTCCCGCAATGCGCCGCGCCTGGATATCGGTGTGGAAGACGGTTATGTGCTGTTCTTCACCGATTCCCCAGGCTATTTCGCGGTGGCTGATTTGTAACCGACCTCCTGAACCTCAAGGACGAGAAATCAGAGCGCAGGGATGCGCTCTTTTTTCGCCTGGGGGTACCTGTTCAACAGTAATGAAAATAGAAGGTAATTGCATGCTTGGAAAACAGACTGTTATCAATCTCACCTCGAAAACCGCTCCCTGGCTTGCCGGAGTGGGTTTGGCCGGCGGCCAGGCGGGACTTGCCACCCGCTGCACGGTCCCGGGGCAAGGTGTGTGTTCCGGGTGCGGCAGTTGCGCCGTGGTGGTGGCCTCCCTGGTGACCTGGGCGGTGATTGCAAAAAAACGCAAGGGCGATGCGTGGTATATCGAAACCACACGGGACGCGGAGAAACAATAATCAGCGTAGCCTTTTCATCCGTGTATTCCATTCGAAAAGCCGTCTTGTTGCTTACCGTAGCGGTGCTTCCGCGCGCGATATTCGCGTTCAATATCAGTGCCACCATGGAAGCCAAGTTTCAGGTGGATAACCGTTTCACCGTAAACCCTCG
>JALSQY010000433.1 GCA_026985035.1 Methylothermaceae bacterium | reverse complement strand
CGGTTTCTGCCCCCTTCCTTGGCGGCATATAAGGCCTTGTCCGCTTGGTCGACCAATTCCTGGGGCGTTTTGGCGCCGGAGGCAAGGGACGAGACTCCCAGACTGGCAGTGATACGGATGGCGCTGGCCAGTTCCAGCTCTTTCCCTTCCGCCAGGGTCAGGCGGATGCGTTCAGCCACCTCTGCTGCCGTGGCGGCATCGGTGTCCGGCAGTACCACGCAGAACTCCTCGCCGCCGTACCGTCCCACCAGGTCGTGAGTGCGCACGGTTTTGGTGATGACCTGGGCGACCAATTGAATGACTTTGTCCCCGACAGCGTGGCCGAAACGGTCATTGATGGATTTGAAATGGTCGATGTCCACCATGATGCAGCCAAGCTCTTCTTCATGTTTCAGGGCTTCGTCGAAAAGGGTTTGAAAGCCGGCAAACAAGGCGCGTCGGTTGAGGCAGTTGGTCAGAGGGTCACGGGTGGCCAGTAATTGCAGTTCCTGGTTTTGACGGGAGATTTCCCGCTGGCTCTGCTCCAGACGCTGGTTGGCCTTTTCCAGTGCCTGGTTTTTGGCGAGCAGTTCCGTGACATCGTCAAAGGTGACCAGAGCGCCGCGGATTTCATTGGCCGTGCCGTAGATGGGGGAGGCCTTGACCGCAAAGGTATAGGCCCGTTGCCTGCCAGTGGCCAGCACCAATTGGAGCGGTTTGCCTTGTTCCTCACCGCGCAGCACCCGGGTCCAGGGAAATTCGGTCGAGTCATTTTCTCCGGCATCCACTTCCCAGCCCAGCTGGCGGCACTTTTTGCCGATCAACGCCTGGGCGGACAACCCAGTCTTTTTGGCAAACACCGAATTGGCAAAGACGATGTTTTCCTTGCGATCCAGAATCAACAGCCCCTCGGCCAAGGTGTCCAGAGCCTTGCGCACCCGTTCGGGAATGACGGCGTCGGGGTTGAGCTCCTTCAAGGCCCGTTTCAAATACACCAGATAAGCAACGAATCCCACCAAGGCAGCAAACAGCACGATTTTTATCAGTGGATTTTGTAATAAATCACCGATACCTGGATTGACTGGTTGAAAAACAAGTTCCAGCTCCCCCCAGGGTTGATCGTGGTGGTAAACGGGGACTCGGATTTGATTCAGGGTGGAAGGTTCCCCCGGCGGCAATTGCCACTTATTAAGGTGTTCTTCGGTAGCAAAAAGCAATTCTCCATCTTTTTTGCGCAAGGCGGCCGCTATTATCATGGGGTTGCGCCGGACAGCCGTCTGTAGCACAGCACCCACGGGGGCCTGCGGGTTCTCGGACAGGGTGGTGGAAAGCTGGACTGCCAGCGATTCGG
>JALSQY010000432.1 GCA_026985035.1 Methylothermaceae bacterium | reverse complement strand
TTTTGTTCCTGAATCTTGATCGATTCGCCATTTTGATCTTTACCACATTCTTTTTCTTCCTTGAGGATAACGCTACCATCATCATCCCGCTTCAAGGGGGAAGAAATTACGATAAAGTATTCACCGGAGCGAGCCAAACCGATTTCCACTCGTTTGCTGTTTCCAAACGCCGGGTCGATGACGCCCAATAGTGCCGGAGAAAAAACGCCCGAATTCAAAGAAAGGTAGAGATGACTTACCCGGTACGTGGTAGGTGTATTGCCCAGGCAGGCCGACAACTCGAATTCTGCCTCGAGCATGTCCTGGGTGATTTTTTCACCATCGAAAATATAGACTACCCACGGGCCGCCTTCCTCGCCTATTTGACTGGCGCAAGCGGCATTGCCCGGGCATAGTTCCACGGAAAGAATCTCATCGCCCTGGCTCTCCAAGCGGTAGATGTCGATATCAGATTCTGTCGACAGATGACCCACCAATTGTACCGCCGAATTTATCGAATTGGCCTCCGCCAAGACATTATTCAATTCGGTTTCGGCATCGTGGAAATTGGGGTTGGGGTGGCGGTTGCCGGGATTGGTTAGATCAAATCCACTGGCGAGCAAAACGTAATCGTTTCTGGAATCATCAATACTGGAGATAACAAGGTAATAATCTCCCTCCTTTTCCAAGGTAACGGAAAATGTAAGGTCTTCGGTTGAACTGCTGTCTTTGACCGCCAACAGGTTGCCGGCACGGTCCCGGACAGAGAGCCGCCAAGCCGCCCCACCGGCCGGCATTTCCACACTGAGAACGGCTCGGGGCTTGGTCGTCCGGATCGAATACCAGTCCTCGTCTTCCATGGAAAACAATTGCCCCTTCACAGGCTGACCCGGTGTCAAAGGATCGGCTGAAGTCAGATGATTGTTTGGTTCAAGTTCGCCATTGGCCTGAGCAATCAGTGTTTCATAACGCGTGCTTTGGGTGGTATTTCCCGTGTCCCCACCATCGTTATTGCCGCTGTCACCTCCACCGTTATTGTCGCTTCCCGTATCCGTTTCCTTGACAATCACGCCGCCATTTCCGTCATTGTTCACAGGATTGCCGTTACTATCGCAATCGGTGGTGACACAGGGAATTTCACTGGGAATTTGTTTGCCCCCATTATCACTGCCGGCACTATTGTCATTTTGCCCAGTGCCGTTTCCCGAGTCACTTGTGGCAGGCCGGTTACTCCCCCCGCTGGAACTGCTGCCGCTGGTGCCGCCACTAAGACTACCGCCAATCGGGAAGGGATCTTTCCCCCCCAAAAGCACATCAAGCAACTCTGCCTGCACGGGTGTTGACAGCATGACAGCCATCACAGCGCCGCCAATCAATCCCTGCATTTTGTGACTCTCTTTCAATTGTTTTCCTTTAATGACCATTGCGCCAACCTCATTGCAAATTCATGGATTTAAGAATTTTAGGGGTAATGAATACCAGCAGCTCCCGCTTTCGGTCCGCCAATGTTTCCTTACGGAACAAGAAGCCTACCACAGGGAGATCGCCAAAGAAGGGGACTTTATTCACCGTTTTATCCTTGGTGCCTTCGTACACCCCACCGAGCACGACAGTCTCCCCATTGGCGACTTGCACCGTGGTTTGAATCTCCCGCTTGTCAATTGCCAGGCCATTGGGGGTAAGGTCACCCCGGGCGTCCTTCTTCACCAATAGTTCCATGACCACGTTATCGTCAGGCGTGATATGGGGCGTCACTTGCAGTTTCAGCACCGCCTTCTTGAATTGGGTCTGGGTGCCATTCTGGCTCACAGTCTGGAAGGGAATCTCCACCCCTTGTTCGATAGATGCCTGGGTCTGATCCTGGGTAATCACTCGCGGCATGGAAACCACTTCCCCGCGATTTTCATCCTGGAGAGCGGACAGCTCCAATTGCATCAGGAATTTGTTGAGTTTGAAGATGGCAATGCCAAAACCGCCGCCTGCACCCGGACCAATGGCGGCCGGCAAGTCGACAATGCCAAAATTCGTTCCCTGGGTGCCACCGAACAAGGTCTGGGTGCCTTGTCCCAAACTGCCCCCGGGACCTTGGTTGCCGCCGCGCTTGGAACCGTTGAGACGTACCCCCAATTCACGGCCAAAGGTATCATTGGCAATGACCACACGGGACTCAATCAGCACTTGACGCACAGGACGATCCAATTCCTGGATCAAGCGGCGAATCGCTTCAAGATTGTTGGCAGTGTCTTTGACAATCAAAATGTTGGTCCGCTCATCGATATTCACTTCTCCCCGCGGAGAAAGAATCGATCCACCAGCAACGCTTTCTTCTGCTGTGGTTTCTTCGAAAGTCGAGGTATATTGGGAAACGCCTTGCGCTTGATTTTGCTGGGTGCTTGTCTGGGTCCTGGTTTTCTGCATGCCTTTGAGCACTTTCAAAATATCTGCTGCTTTGGCGTAGTTAAGCTGAATCAATTCGGTACGAAGCGGCTCTTTCTGCTCCCGGAATTGAACGTGCTCCAGCTCTTTCTTTTCCAGCTTGATGATTTCATCCAGCGGAGCTACCCATACCACATTGCCTTCCTTGCGTTTGCCCAATCCCTTTGCTTTTAACACTAAATCTAACGCTTGATCCCATGGGACATTATTGAGCCGTAAAGTCACATTGCCTTGTACAGAATCGCTGGCGATGATATTCAGGCCAGTAAAATCCGCCAAAATCTGGAGCACGGATCGAACCGGGATATCCTGAAAGTTGAGCGATAAACGCTCTCCCGTATAGGGGAATTTCTTCTTTTTCAGCTCGGCCTTTTGCGCGGGCGTCAAAGGCCTAAACTCCAAGGTCAACAGCCGGTCCGACTGATAAGAAAGATAGTCATAGGCTGACGTTGCCGGGCTAATCACCAATTGGGTTTTGTGGCCATCGGAAAATGCTTCGATGCTTTTCACGGGGGTGGCGAAATCGGTCACATCCAGCTTTTTCGCCAAATTGGGCGGCAGTGCGGTATTAAGGAAAGTGGCCACCACCTTGCCTCCTTCTTCCCGCAAGTCCACCAAGGTGTTGGGGCTGGCAAGAAATACCATGATTCTGCCTTCTCCCCGGGGACCCCGGCGGAAATCAATTTTTTCTATCCGCTGGCCGGACAAACCCTTCGAGGTGACAGGAGCAGTAGAGCTTGCTATTGCGCCGGCATTCTTTAAGGTGACATAGATGTCACGGCCTTCGGTGCGGATATCATAAGGGACTTGAGAAACCAGATTGATGACGATGCGGGTACGATTATCGGCTTCCACCACATTGACGTTCGTCACTACCCCGGTGTTGACGGGAATGAGCTTCTTGCCCAAGGCATTTTTCACATCGGGTAGATCCAAAAAGATACGCGCGGGATTATCGGTCTTATACGCCTTGGGGCTAAATGCAGGGCCATCCAGAGAAAGTTTGAGCTGAAGCTTATCCCCGGGCAAGGTACGGAATTGAATATCACGCAGCTGCATCGTTTCGCCCATCGCCATGGAAGCCCATAGCCAGCCCAGGAGCAACACCCACGCCTTCCCCCAACATATTTGCTTTTTCAAAGCGTTTACATCAAACATATGTATCTACCCTTATGGTTTTCCTAAAATTTCAAGCCAAACAAAAAGTTATTCCGCCAACGCCAAGGCAGCTTGGCGCTCCCGCCAGGTACCGGGAGCATCGGGAACAATTTCCACAATCTCAACCCTGTCATCCAAAATGCGGACAATCTTGCCGTGATTGCGGCCCAAATAATTCCCTGGCCTGACCCGGTAAATGGTCCCTTCAGTGGTACCAATCAACGCCCAAAGCTCGCCGTCTTTCTTGACGGTTCCCACCATACGCAGGCTATCGAGCGCGTAGGATTCCAGCTCCTCCTTGGGCCGGGCAAGATCGGGCTTGATGCCGCTGCCAATCATTGCGGTTCGGGGAGGTTCTGCAACCTTGGCGGGAGCAAAAGGGTCTCTCAGTCCTTCCGGATCGAACACAAAGGTTTCCACCATTTGGATTTCAGGCAAAGGTTTGATGGGCGTCTTGGGACGGGCCTTTATTTCAGCCACATAGGCTTCTAAATCTGACATGTCACGGCCACCGCATGCAGTCAGTAGCAAGCAACAGGTGATCACTAACAGTGATTTATTGCTCAAGGCCAAAGGCCCGTATAAGCTTCCCATTTTCATCGTCTTCCCCGCTTTCTACCTTTCTTGTCGCCTTTTTGAGCACCGATTTCATCCTCATCCAGATAGCGGTAGGTCTTTATCAGTGCATTCATGACCAGTTCCTTTTTATCTTTCATCGGCTTAATCTGTACGTTGTGAATCGTCACGATGCGTGGCAAGGACGCCAAACCGCTGACAAACGCTCCCAGTTCCTGATAATCCCCAACCACCCGTACCTTGATGGGAAGCTCGGCGTAGAATTCTTTTTTGATTTCAGCCTGGGGTTGAAATAACTCAAATTCCAAACCGCTGGCCAAGCCGGTTTGGGAAACGTCCACCAGCAAATCCGGCACTTCGGCCTTGTTGGGCAATTGACGCAGCATGTCGCCAAAGGATTTTTCCATTTCCGCCAGTTGCTGTTTGTATTCTTCCAGGTTGGCGGCTTTGCGCTGCTTGAACTCGAAGGTTTGCTTGAGTGACTGTTCTTTCTTCTGGACTTCTTCCAGCTGCGCCAGCTGCTCCTGGGTATCGAAATAGAACCAAAGCCCCGCCACCACGGCACATAAAATAGCAATCGTTGCCAGCTTGATGGGCAGCGGCCAAGTACCGGCCGCCTCCAACTCCCAATTGACTTCAGACAAATTCATGACTTGCCGCCTGTAGTTTCGTTAGATTTCGGATGAGCCTGTTTTATCTTCAAAGAAAACCGCCCTTCCCGCTCGTGCTTGGATTTCGCCTTGGTTTCGATAATTTGCAACTGCGGGTCCTCCAGCCACGGCGAAGACTCGATGTTTCGCATATAGGCCGAAACCCTGGCATTGGACTGAGCAAATCCATTCACAGACAAATTATCTCCAGCCTGGGTAAATTGGGTGATATAGACGCCATCGGGCACAGTGCGGGCAATCGATTCAAATAAATGGACGATTTCCGGACGGCTGGATTGAAGCCGTTGGATGATCTCCATTTTAGAAATCAGGGTTTCCTTTTTCTTTTCCAAATCCCGGATCTCTTTGATCTTTTTGTCCAAAACCGCTATCTGTTGGCTGAGAAACCGATTTCTCAGCTGCTGGTACTCGATTTTGTCAGCGATGGCCATATGCACCAGGAACATTACAAAAGCCGTCAACCCCGTCGCCAACCCGATGCTTAAAAAGAACTCTTTTTGCTGCTGCTTACGCTGTTCCTCGCGCCAGGGCAGTAAGTTGATCCGAGCCATATCAGTCAAAACTCCTCAATGCTAATCCACAGGCAATCATCATAGCCGGAGCATCGTCACGCAAATCCTGGGCATTGACCCGGCTCGACAAAGACATATTGACGAAAGGGTTCGCCATGATGGTGGGTATGCCTATTTTCTTCCCCACCAACTGACTGATGCCATTGATGGAGGCACATCCACCAGCCAATACCACAGCATCAACATTACGGTGGGCACTGGATGACATGAAAAATTGCAGAGAACGGCCGATCTGTTGGGCCATTGCGACACGAAAAGGCTCCAACACTTCCGTCACATAACTATCGGGGAGTCCGCCGTGTTTTTTTGCCAATCCAGCCTCTTCGTACGAAAGGCCATAACGGCGCTGGATTTCCTCGGTCAGCTGTTTGCCGCCAAAACCCTGTTCCCGGGTATAAATGATCCGGTTTTTGTAAAGCACGTTAAAGGTAGTCATCGTCGCGCCGACATCGGCAACGGCAATGGCGCTTTCGTCGGTCACATTGTCCGGCATTTGTGCGCTCAACAGGGCAAAGGTATTTTCAAGCGCATAGGCTTCCACATCCACCACTGCCGCCTTCAAGCCAGCCAACTCCAGGGCCGCCACCCGGTTGTCAACGTTTTCCCGGCGCGAAGCGGCCAATAACACGTCGTTCATTTCTGGATTTTTGTCATTGGGGCCCAAGACTTCGAAATCCAGACTGACTTCGTCCAATGCATAGGGAATGTATTGATCGGCTTCCAGCTCGATTTGTTCTTCTAATTCCTGCTCACTCAAGGAAGCTGGCATGGCGATGACTTTGGTAATCACGGCAGAACCAGAAACGGCCACTGCTGCGTGTTTGAGACGGGTACCCGACTTTTTCACTACCGACTTCAATACTTTGCCAATAGTTTCCACATTGGTGATGTTTTTTTCCACCACGGCATCCGGTGGTAACGGCTCAACAGCATAACTTTCGACCCGGTAACGGTCGCCATTTTTACTGAGTTCGATCAACTTTACCGCAGCAGAGCTGATATCTATTCCCAATAAG
>JALSQY010000431.1 GCA_026985035.1 Methylothermaceae bacterium | reverse complement strand
AATTCAAGGGAAATGCCCCGATTGGTGGACGCAATCCGCTTGACCCGCCAGAGGGGCCAGCGGGCAACGGGGGCGGGCTGACGGTGAATGGCGGCGAGAAGACAGGGCTGTTTTCACGGTTTGCACGACGGTTGTTCGGGCGGTAGGGGGGTGCCGGTGGACAGCTCGATTTTGTTGTGTGTTGGGATGCCTTCAATTGGTTACATAACCAAAGGGCGACTTTGAGCCCAAAGCACCCTGTTGCAGAGCCAGAGGTTTAGATATAATATGAGAACTATTTAACATTGGGAGATTGTTCACATGGCTTGGTCAGAGATTATGACTTTTGGTTTTGCCGCGTCCTTGTTGGTAATGTCTCCTGGTCCCAATGGAGCGTTAATCGCCAAAACTGTACCAACGTCAGGGCGTAGCGCGGGCTTTGCAAATGTTGCGGGTTTCGTAACTGCATTTTATTTGCACGGCGCACTCTCTGTGCTTGGTATATCCATCCTTCTCGTTCAGTCGGCCACAGCTTTCGCAGTGGTCAAATATCTGGGGGCCGCGTACCTTTGTTGGATAGGGATCAAAGCGCTCTATGCTGCTTACAAGGGCGTTGAAACGACTGGAATGGTTGCGCCAGCCAAGCGAAAACGGACGCTCGTGAACGCTTATATTGAAGGTCTGTTGACCAACGCACTTAACCCCAAAGTCTCCATGTTTTACCTTGCTGCGTTCCCGCAATTCATCACCCTTGGAGAGACGACTGCCGCTGCATCTTTTCTTCTCGTCTTTGTCCATTCGATGATCAACGCAATTTGGTTTGGTGCTATGGTATTGCTATTTTCAAGGCTAACAAAGATGGCGAGTAGCGGAGGTTTTCAACGTTGGCTGAAAGGCGTGACGGGTGTTGTTTTTGTTGGTTTCGGCCTCAAGTTGGCAAGCTATAAGCCAAACCTTTGATCCAACGGCAAGCGGCCGCTTCGTCCGCTTAGCCGCCTTTCACACATTTCTTTTGGCATCTCAAATCACGCACCACCCCACCCCGCAGGGTCCAGCCGAAACAACTCCACCAACTGCTCGTAAACCTCCGGCTCTGCCTGTTTCAGCGCCTGTGGCTTCTCGAAAAACACCTCGACCGACACCGCGAAAAACTCCTGATGGCCCTCGGCTCCGTAGGGATCAATCACCGTGTGATGCCCCCGCTCGACAGCCCGCACATGGCGCTCATAGGCATCAATAAACACCCGCGCCCATTCGGCAAAACTCTGGCCCTTGTTCATCAGGGGCGCGCCGTCGGTATGGCCGGACAGGTTGTCGATCTGGTGCGCGAATTCATGCAGCACCACGTTGTGCCCGTCCCTGT
>JALSQY010000430.1 GCA_026985035.1 Methylothermaceae bacterium | reverse complement strand
CGCAATTACCAGAATCTGTGCTGGTGACGCCCAGGGCCCTTGTTCATCGATTCCGGGATTATGGGGGAGCTGACAGGAGTGACCTTTTGGCATGGATTCCCGAAGAGGCTTTGGATATCCTCGAAATCGGCTGCGGCCAAGGTTGGCTTGGACGGCAATTACAGCACCGCCCCCAAGTGCGCATGACTGGCGTTGAAATCAATCCGGCCTTTGCCGATGTTATTTCAGAAGGTTACCAGCAAGTTTTTGTATTACCGGTGGAAGAGTTCAGTCCGCAGGAACGTTATGATTGTATTGTGTGTGGTGATGTTTTGGAACACCTTGAAGACCCTTGGGGGCTGGTCAAGCGGCTGTCTCAATGGCTAAAGCCGGGCGGCTGTCTGCTTGCCAGTGTGCCCAATGCGGGCCATTGGTCGCTGGTTTGCGATCTTGCCTGCGGGCGTTTCGATTATCTTCCCTACGGGCTGACTTGTATCACCCATCTTCGCTGGTTTACCGAAGCAACCTTGCGGGAAATGCTGGAGCAAGCGGGTCTGGTGGTGGAGGCTCTGGAATTGCAAAGTCCCCCGCCTACCCCACAGGGGGAAAAGTTTATCCGTATGCTGGTGGAAAACGGTGGGGCTGACGAAGCTTCGTTACGTGCCCTGGGGTTTCTGGTGCGCGCGGTTCGGGTCAAGTAAGGGATGGAAACGCTCGGGATTTCGGTGGTGATCGTCAATTGGAACGGCGGCCGGTATATTGACCAGGTATTGACCTCGCTTGCCCGGCAAACCGTTCCTCCCGCTTCGGTGGTAGTGATGGATAACGCCAGTACCGACGGTTCGCCGCAGAGGATTGCCGAACGCTTTCCAGCAGTGAGGTTACGGCGGCTGGATAAAAACCTGGGATTTGCGGCGGCCAACAATATCGCCATCCGGGAAGAAGTCGAAACCCCCTGGGTAGCGCTGTTGAATCCCGATGCCATTCCCGAACCAAACTGGCTCGAAGCATTGACCGAAGGGATAAGGCAATATCCCGGCTATTGGGCCTATGGTTGCCGGATGCGCTCCTACGATAATCCTTCCTTGCTCGATGGCACCGGCGATTGTTATCACCCCAGCGGCCTGGCGTGGCGCCGTGATCATGGCCGGCCTGAGATGACCGGGCATTTGAGTCCCGGTGAAATTTTTTCCCCCTGCGCGGCGGCGGCCCTCTATCTGCGGGAAAAAGTATTGGCGGTGGGCGGTTTTGACGAAGATTTTTTTTGTTACTTCGAGGATGTGGATCTGGGGTTCCGGTTACGCTTGGCGGGCGGCGCATGTTTTTATCTGCCGGATGCGATTGTCAGGCATGTGGGTTCGGC
>JALSQY010000429.1 GCA_026985035.1 Methylothermaceae bacterium | reverse complement strand
ATTTTTTGGGCCGGCAAAACGTCAGGATAAAACAGCTGCTGCCCATGCACTTTAAATTCCGCAATTAATTTCTGACCCTCAGGTCCTGTCAAAAATGTAGCGTATTGTCGCGCGGACTCAAAAGCGACGTTGGGACAACGCTCAGGAGGGATGGTAATAATATGATAGGGATTATGCAGTAGTGGATCGCCTTGCAAAAGCAGAGTCAGGTCGAGTTTGTCCTTCATTGCCAGCCAGGTGCCACGATCGGTAAGTATATAGGCTTGCTTGTTATCGGCAAACTGGAGTGCCGCACCCATGCCTTGGCCAATGGCATAATACCACCGTCCTTCAGGTTCGAGCCCTGCCTGTTTCCATAATTGTATTTCTTTTTTATGGGTACCGGAATCGTCCCCGCGGGAGACAAAAGGCGCCCGAGCTTGGGCAATTTTCTGTAAAGCCTTTGCCGCCGTACGTAAATGACGAATATCGGCGGGGTCTTTTTGAGCACCGGCAATTACAAAATCGTTGTGCATGACAGGCAAGCGGTTCACTCCAAAGCCAGCCTTCACAAATTGTTTTTCCGCCACCGGCGCATGGACCAGTACCGCATCCACATCGCAGTTTTCCCCTAGTTTCAATGCCTTGCCGGTACCAACCGCAATCACATCCACCTGAATTCCCGTCTGTTTAGTGAATATGGGATTGAGAAATGCCAATAAGCCTGAATTATCAGTACTGGTTGTGGTTGCTAAACGCAATCGTTCACTGGCTTGTGCTTGATAAGTAACAAGCAAGATAACGGTAACTATTAGACAGAAACGCCAAATCATTTCAGGCTCCTTCAGGAGGATAAAAAATCGTTTTATATGGGAACTTTTTATTCAATGCTGAATCTCAGCTTAACAGTTGGAAAAGAGGAGGATTCATTATGGCTTATGCCAAGCCATTTACAGCCCATGACCCTGTCTTCCAGATAAATTCCAAATTCAGCGCCAATTCTGAGGATATCGAGGAAGACCTAAGGAAAAAAAAGAAACCAGCCTGTTTCATGACTGAACATCGTTATTTTTGTACCCGCCGCTGTATCTTTGCCAAGGAATGTAAAAAACTGCGGGCCGTCTGGTTACGCTGAGCATTCCCAAACCATTATCAAGGCGTTTCGTTTGTCGAAACGTCTTGGATTTATTGAATATGTTGAATACAAGCTTGTAGATCACCGTTTTTAATTCCCACCGTAAATGCCTCCACCCGTTGGCGGGCGCTGCCATGGGTAAAAGCATCGGGCACCACATAACCTTGAGCTTGTTTCTGCAGGACATCATCGCCAATAGCACTGGCGGCGTTTAATGCCTCTTCAATATCCCCGGGCTCGAGCATATTGAAGCGCTTTTGGGCATGATTCGCCCAAACCCCGGAATAACAATCGGCCATCAATTCCACCTTGACCTGCAAGGCGTTGGCTTGCGCCCGCCCCCGCACGCGCTGTTGGGCATGACGTACTTTTTGCAAAATGCCTTGAAGATTCTGCACGTGGTGGCCGACTTCATGAGTCAAAACATAGGCTTGGGCAAAATCCCCGCTCACCCCATGGCGGCGCTTGAGTTGTTCGAAAAATCCCAAATCCACATAGATTTTCTGATCCATGGGACAATAGAAAGGGCCAGCCTGGGCACTGGCGTAGCCGCAACCGCTCATCACCTTGTCCCGGTATAACACCAAAACCGGTGGGGTATAGCGCAGGCCATATTCGGGTAACAGTTCACCCCATACCGCTTCCGTATCGGCCAACACGGTTTTGATGAACTGCACCTGTTCCTCTTCTTTTTTGGGGTCCATGACTGCCGTGGCCGATCCACCGCCCAACATGGACATGGGATTAAACCCGCTGAAATAAAGCACACCACCCACAAGCAACAGGGCCCAACCGATTTTGGTGCCCAGCAAAGGCTTGATCATGGGGTACAAAAACATAATCGTTCGCAAAGAAGGCAGGCGCCGCCTTCCGGCGCTGCTATGCCGCCTGTCTTCCACATTCGTGCTTTGCCGCCTGTTACGCCATCTCATCCGCTTTCCTCTTTGAAATATTAAAATTACACATTGGGGCGGTTTTCATCAATCAATCCGTAATAACAATGTTTACCAACCGCTTGGGCACCACAATCACTTTGCGGACAGTTTTGCCCTCAATAAAACGCCCCACGTTGGGTTCGTTGAGCGCGGCTTGCTCAACCAAGGCTTTGTCGGCCTCCGCAGGCACCTGGATTTTGCCCCGCAACTTACCATTGACTTGCACTACCAATTCAATGGTGTCTTGCACCAAGGCGCTTTTATCCACATCGGGCCATGGGGCATTGATGACTGGATCGCCGTGACCCAATGATTCCCATAATACTTGACAGATGTGCGGCACTATGGGGGCCAGCATCAAGACAATCGCATCCAGTCCTTCCTTTTTTACCGCCAACCCCTGCGGGCTCCCGTCTTCGAATTTCGCCAACGCATTCAACAGCTCCATATTGGCGGCGATGGCGGTGTTGAAGGTATAACGCCGGCCCATGGCATCGGTTACCTTGGCTATGGTTTGATGAATTTGCCGGCGCATGGCTTTTTGGTCTTCGGTCAAATTAGCCGTATCCAAACACGGTATGTCGCTTTGACCGTTGATGAAAAGCGCCACGTGCCGCCACAAGCGTTTTAGGAAGCGGTAGGAGCCCTCCACGCCGCTGTCGGACCATTCCAGGGATTGATCGGGCGGCGCCGCAAACAGAATGAACAAGCGCACCGTATCGGCCCCGTATTTTTCAATCAGACTTTCGGGGTCCACCACGTTGCCCTTGGATTTGGACATCTTGGCGCCATCCTTGAGGACCATGCCTTGGGTGAGAAGATTTTTAAAAGGCTCGTCACAACCCACCAGCCCGGCGTCGCGCATCAATTTGTGGTAGAAACGGGCATAGAGCAAATGCAAGATCGCATGCTCTATGCCACCGATGTATTGATCCACCGGCAGCCAATAATCGGCCCGCTTCCGGTCCAACATGCCCGTCATATAGTCCGGACAGGTAAAGCGGGCGAAATACCACGAAGATTCCATGAAGGTGTCAAAAGTATCGGTCTCCCGTTTGGCGGGGCGGCCATCGGGAGCTGTAGTCTCATAAAATTGCGGGTTGGTTTTCAGGGGCGAGTGGACCCCGTCCAAAGTGACATCCAGGGGAAGTTTCACCGGCAGCTGATCCTCCGGCACGGGAATAGGGGTGCCATCTTCCAAATACAAAATGGGAATCGGCGCCCCCCAATAGCGCTGGCGGGACACGCCCCAATCCCGCAAACGGTATTGAATGACTTTTTTACCCTTGCCTTGTTGCGCCAGATAATTGGCAATGGCATCGAAGGCTTGCTCTGAGGTAAGCCCATCAAACTGCCCGGAATTAACCAAAACACCTTTTTCCACAAACGCGCCTTGTGCCAGGTCGCATTCCACTCCAGGATCCTTGGGGGCAATGACTTGCTTGATGGGCAAGCCGTATTGTCGGGCGAACTCCCAATCCCGCTGGTCGTGGGCAGGCACCGACATCACGGCCCCGCTGCCGTATTCCATCAGTACGAAATTGGCAACCCACACTGGCACCTGCTCACCGGAAATGGGGTGGATGGCATAAAGGCCTGTAGCACAGCCCTTCTTTTCCATGGTGGCAAGGTCGGCCTCGGCCACCGTGCTTTGACGGCACTGCTCGATAAATTGTTTGAGTTCGGGATTATTCTCCGCGGCTTTGAGCGCCAACGGATGTTCCGGCGCCAAAGCCACATAGGTAACGCCCATGACCGTATCGGGCCTGGTTGTGAAAATGATGATTTTCTCGCTGCCGTGTGCCAACTCAAAAATCATTTCCACCCCTTCGGAACGGCCAATCCAGTTGCGCTGCATGGTCTTTACCTGTTCCGGCCAGCCCTCCAGCTTATCCAGGTCTTCCAGCAACTCCTCGGCATAAGCGGTAATTTTCAGGAACCACTGGGGAATCTCGCGCCGTTCCACCAACGCCCCGCTGCGCCAACCCCGACCATCGATGACTTGTTCGTTGGCCAGCACGGTTTGATCAACCGGGTCCCAGTTGACCGTTGCCATTTTGCGGTAGACCAAGCCTTTGTCGAACAGCTGAGTGAAAAACCACTGTTCCCAGCGGTAATAATCAGGATCGCAAGTGGCAATCTCCCGGCTCCAGTCATAGGCAAATCCCAGGCGCTTGAGCTGGGCTTTCATGTACTCGATATTGTCGTAGGTCCATTGGGCCGGATGGATGCCGTGTTTGGCGGCGGCATTTTCCGCGGGCAACCCGAAAGCATCCCACCCCATCGGTTGCAGTACATTTTTACCCAGCATCCGTTGATAACGGGCAATGGCATCGCCAATGGTGTAATTACGCACGTGCCCCATGTGCAGGCGGCCACTGGGATAAGGGAACATGCTCAGACAATAGAATTTTTCCTTGCCCGGGTCTTCGGTCACCTCAAAGGCACGGGTTTGCTCCCAGGATTGCTGGACTTTTGCTTCGATTTCATGGGGTTGATAATTTTCGTCCATCCGACTCGATTTATCCTCTTAGTAAAAGTGTTAGAATGCTATGGGTTTATAGGTCTTTTGATTTTAAACGACAACAGGGGGAGCGGTCATCATGCGCAGGGTCATCTTTAATCAAAAAGGCGGCGTGGGCAAATCCACCATCACCTGCAACCTGGCGGCAATCAGCGCCCAGGAAGGCAAAAGCACGCTGGTTGTGGATCTGGATATCCAGGGTAACACCACCCATTACTTGATGGGACAAGCAATAGACGATCCGGAACAGACGCTGGCCAGGTTTTTCCGGGAAACGGTGAGTCTGAACCCATTCGGCAAGAACCAAAAAGCCTCGGCCCGGGAATTGATTCAAAACACCCCTTACGACAATCTTTATGTTTTAGCTTCCCACCCGGAAATGGAAGCGCTGCAAAGCCGGCTGGAATCCCGCTACAAAATCTACAAATTGCGGGAAGCCTTGGAGCAGCTCAACGATTTTGAATATATTTATATCGATACCCCGCCGATTCTCAACTTCTTCAGCCGCTCGGCCTTGATTGCGGCGGAAAAATGCTTGATCCCCTTCGATTGTGACGCGTTTTCCCGCGACGCCTTATATAAGTTGCTGGAAGCCATCGCCGAAGTGAAAATCGATCACAACCCCCACTTGGAAGTGGAAGGGGTGGTGGTCAATCAATTCCAGGGACGGGCCAAACTGCCGCAAATGCTGGTGGAAGAACTTTCCAAGGAAGGCCACCCCGTCCTTTCCACCCGTATTTCCCCTTCGGTCAAGGTACGCGAGTCCCATAGCGAATCCAAGCCGTTGATTCATTATGCCCCAGACCATAAGCTGACCGAGGAATTTAAAACCCTTTACCGGGAGTTACACCATTGAATCAATCACGGCTTGCCTTTCGGTATATGCTGGCTTTGGTCAGCTGTTTTCCCCTGTTTACCCTGGCCGCTCCCCGCACCCTGACTGTCGGCGCACTGGCTTACGGCACCGTCAACTGGGAACTGACGGTCATCGAACGGGAAGGGTTCGACCGCCGCCACGGTTTCAAAATGACCATCCGCGAACTGGCCAGTCCCCAGGCTGGCAAAATCGCCCTGCAATCCAAGGCAGCCGATTTGATTGTCACCGACTGGATTTGGGTCGCCCAGCAACGCAGCCGGGGCGAAGACTTCACGTCCGTTCCCTACTCTCTGACCCACGGTGCCCTGATCGTCCCTCCTAAATCGAGCATCAACACCGTGAAAGATCTGGCGGGGAAACGGATTGGCATCGCCGGCGGCGCACTGGACAAAAATTGGCTGTTACTGCAAGCGTTGGCCAAGAAACAATACCATCTCGCGTTGGCGGAAACGGCAGAACCAGTCTACGGCGCCCCTCCCCTGCTCAATCAGCAACTACTGCAAGGGCGCCTGGATGCGGTTTTAAATTATTGGCATTATGCCGCCCGCCTGGAAGCCCAGGGATACAAACAACTGTTGAACGGCGGGGATATCCTCAAAGGATTGGGCCTTTCGCCCCCGGTTCCCACCTTGGGTTACGTTTTTCGAGAACGCTGGGCTCATGGTAATCAAGACATGCTCGATGCCTTTATCCGGGCCGCCTACCAAGCCAAGGACGCCATCTGTTCCGGTGACCGGGTATGGGTTTACGTGGCCCCCTTGACCGGCAGCAAAGATCCCAAAGTCCAGAATCTGTTGCGGCAACGGTATTGCCAAGGGCGGTTGCGCAGCTGGGGCGAGGACGAAATGCGCACCGCCAGAAAACTCTATCAGATCTTGCACGCACTAGGCGGCGAAAAACTGACCGGTCCCGCCCCGGAACTGCCACCAGGCACCTTCTGGACCAAGTTTCGATTACCTCGGTAAATTTACACCCCGGCTGGAAAACCCACCATTGAATCAATGACCCGACTGATTCCCGCTGCCTCTCTGCTGGCTTTGTTGGCAGTCTGGCAATGGCTGGC
>JALSQY010000428.1 GCA_026985035.1 Methylothermaceae bacterium | reverse complement strand
GCGAGAGGGTGCGCCAGCGTTCGGTGCGCACCGGGTGGATGAACTTCAGCGGCGTGAACATTGCGGCGGCAAGGATGACAACCACAGCCAGGATTGTCCAAAAACTGGGCGAGAGGGCGAATAGAACCAGCACCACCATATTCCAGCATCCCGGAAAGCCGGAAAAGGAATTGTCCTTGGTCTTCATGCGGGTATCGGCGAAATACAAAGCACTGGCAAAGGTGATGATGATGATGATCGTCCAGCCGGTCCAGTTGGGCAAAAGGCCCGATTTGAACAGGGCAAAAGCGGGGATGAACACATAGGTCAGATAGTCGATGATCAGATCCAGCAACACCCCGTCGATTTCCGGCGCGTTGGTTTTCACATCGAATTTACGCGCCAGTGGCCCGTCGATCCCGTCCACGAAAAACGCCACCACCAGCCACAGGAACATCAAATCCCATTTCTGATCGACCGCCGCCAACATGGCCAGCATAGCCAGCACTGCGCCGGTGGCGGTGAACATGTGGACGAATATGGCGCTTAAACGTGTTGTCATAAAACCGTCATGGACGAAAAAGCGGGGGGCTGTAAACAGTTAACTGCTTTGGGTGGGGTATTCCTGACCTGTCAGGCGGATACTGAAACGCGGTCCGCGCTCGGGCAGGGGGGTGAACCCTGCGGTTTGATAGAGGCGTTGCGCAGGATGATTTACGAGCTGGTCGCCAAGCGGTTATGCAAGTTGGCATTGTTATGTGAATTGCACCAAATCCCAGAGGTTCCCATATAGATCCATAAAGACAGCCACTGTTCCGTATGGTGCCTCCAAAGGAGGCCTGACAAATTCGATGCCTGCGCTTTTATACGCTTCATAGTCGCGCCAGAAATCATCGGTCTGAAGAAACAGGAAGACTCGGCCTCCAGATTGATCCCCAATGAATTTTTCTTGGTGCGCGGTTGACGCGCGTGCCAGCAATATCGATGTTTGACCATCGCCTTTCGGTCTCACCACCACCCACCGCTTATCCTGCTCCGGTTGGTAGATGTCTTCAACAAGCGTGAAGCCCAATTTGTCGGTATAAAAATCTATCGCCTCATCATAGTCGCGAACAACGACGGCAATATGTGAAATGGATTGGATCATTTGGGTCGCTTTCTATTGTATGATTTGAAAACTGAATACAGGCATTATGTGGCTTGCACAAAATTCCTCCTACCGCGCCTTTGGATGCGCCTTGTCGTAAACCTCCATCAACCGCGCGGTATCGACCGAAGTATAGGCCTGCGTGGTAGATAGCGAAGCATGGCCGAGCAGTTCCTGAATGGCGCGCAAGTCGCCCCCCGCGCTAAGAAGATGGGTGGCAAAGGAATGGC
>JALSQY010000427.1 GCA_026985035.1 Methylothermaceae bacterium | reverse complement strand
AATAATAGGTCATGGGTTTACAGCAATAGCCCGACGCGAAATAAATTCCAATTACCGGGAATCAACCAAACTATAAAATTACCAAATCACCACCAATACCGCCCCGCTCCCTTGAAGTATTCCCGCCAAAAACCCGCAAAGGTATCCACCCGTACCCGTTTACCGGTAGATGGGGCGTGGACGAAGCGGTTTTGGCCAACATAGATACCCACATGCCAGTTTTTCCGGAGGCCGAACAAATTCCACCAGGCGCGCTTGGGCAGGCGGAAGAACAATAAATCCCCCGGATATAATTCATCGTCATCTACTTCTTCTGCTTTCTCCCACTGATCCTCGGCGGTGCGGGGAACATTCAGGCCGTGCTTGCGGTGCACGTAATACACCAGCCCGCTGCAGTCGAAACCTCTGGGGCTGGCGCCGCCGTAGCGGTAGGGGATGCCTTTGTAGCGCAGCGCATGGCGGGCGATTCCCTGGCCCACGGCCAGGGCTTCGGCCGGCGGCCGGGAGGCGCAACCGCCCATCACCAAACAAAAGAAGATTATTGCCCAATGGTAAACTGACAGGCACTTGACTTGAATCATCATCGGCAACCCGGGTATTCTCTTTCGATTCATTGCTAAGGATAACAAGGAATAAAACCATGAGTGAACAACTGGAAAATATCATCGAACAGGCCTTTGAAAAACGAGCCGAGATCACTCCGCAAAACGCCGATACCGAAGTGCGCGAGGCGGTGGAAGCGGCCTTGTGTTTGCTCGATTCCGGCCAGGCCCGGGTGGCGGAAAAGAAAGATGGTCAATGGCAGGTCAACCAGTGGCTGAAAAAAGCGGTACTGCTGTCTTTTCGCATCAATGACAACCGGATGATGGATGGCGCCCCCACCAATTTTTACGACAAGGTGGAGCTGAAATATGCCAGTTACCGGCCCGAGGATTTCCGCCGTGACGGGGTCCGCGTGGTACCGCTGGCAAACGTGCGCCGGGGGGCTTTTGTGGCTTCCGGCACGGTATTGATGCCGTCGTACGTGAATATCGGTGCCTATGTGGATTCTGGCACCATGGTGGATACCTGGGCCACGGTGGGTTCCTGCGCCCAGATTGGCAAGAACGTCCACCTGTCGGGCGGCGTGGGCATTGGCGGCGTGTTGGAGCCGCTGCAAGCCAACCCCACCATCATCGAAGATAATTGCTTCATCGGTGCCCGCTCGGAAATTGTCGAAGGGGTGATTGTGGAAGAAGGTTCGGTGATTTCCATGGGCGTGTACATTGGCCAAAGCACCAAAATCTACAACCGGATGACAGGGGAAATCTCCTACGGCCGCATTCCGGCGGGTTCGGTGGTAGTCTCAGGCAGCCTTCCGGCCAAGGACGGCAGCCACAGTCTCTACTGCGCGGTCATCATCAAACAGGTGGACGAAAGGACCCGCGGCAAGGTGGGAATCAACGAGCTGCTCCGGGATTGATTCATGGTCAAGCTGTATGGCATCCCCAACTGCAATACCATGAAGAAGGCCCGCCAGTGGCTGGAGGAGCACGGGATCGAGTATCAATTCCACAATTATAAAAAGGATGGGCTCGATCCTGAAACACTGGCGGTTTGGCTGGAAAAACTCGGTTGGGAGGCCCTGGTCAACCGCCGGGGCACCACCTGGCGGAAGCTGTCGGAAGAAGACCGGGCCGGTCTGGATACCGCCAAGGCCAAAGCCCTGATGCTGGCCAACCCATCCTTGATCAAACGGCCGGTACTGGAATGGAAAGGGGAAGTCGTCACCGGATTCGATCCCCAACGGTATGGGATCTTGTTTGCCTGAATTACCGGGAGGGAGCGCTGAAGATACGGCCGAAGTTACATTCGGCCCGGCAGTTGCCCAGATCGAAGGTGAACTGCCCGTCAGAGAAATCGCCTGTCTTCAGGTAACGGCCGTCTTCCAGACGATAGACCTTGGCCAAGGACATGCAGGGATAGAGCAGTACATACCAAAGGACACCTTCTTTGGCATACAGCTCGAACTTGACCTTTTCATCGCGCAGGTGGCTGTTGCGGGAAACGACCTCGGCAATCAGGGTTGGGGCTTGGGTTAAATAGTCCCCCGGTGTATAGCAGATAACGGAAATATCGGGAATGACAATGGTATCCTCGCGGATACGCCATTCCACTTCCATCAACGCCAGGCATTGGGGGCACGTTTCCAGCTGCTCGTCCAGACAGCGCAATAATCTGCCACTGACGAGTTGATGGCGCACGGTCGGCGCGGGCGTCATGGCATAAGGGATACCGTCGATCAATTCCCACTGGCCTTCCCATTGCTGATAGTCTGTTACGGTATAATGCGGCAAGTAAGCCGGGTCGATGGTCATGCTGGCGGCCCTGTAGCGAATTACTCTATCAGTTTAACGGAAATGGCATCATGAGCGAAACCCTGGAACTGGCCAAGGCCCTGATTTCCCGGCCGTCGGTGACCCCGGATGATAATGGCTGCATGGATTTGATTGTCGGGCAACTGTCGCCGCTGGGGTTTGCTCCCGAGTTTCTGGATTTCGGCGATACCCGCAACCTCTGGCTGCGGCGCGGGAGTATTCGGCCTTTGTTTGTCTTTCTTGGTCACACCGATGTAGTCCCGCCGGGCCCTTTGGCAGAGTGGACCTCGCCGCCGTTTGAACCCCACCTCCGGGACGGCATGCTCTATGGCCGCGGCGCGGCGGATATGAAAGGCAGCGTTGCCGCCTTCACCATCGCCTGCCGCCGGTTTGTGGAAAAACATCCCGGCCACGCCGGTTCCATCGCCATTTTGCTGACCTCCGATGAGGAAGGCATTGCCACCAACGGCGTGGTCAAGGTGGTAGAAATTCTGGAAGCCCGGGATGAAAAAATTGATTACTGCCTGGTGGGTGAGCCCTCCAGCGAAGACAGCCTGGGGGATGTGGTCAAAATCGGCCGCCGGGGATCGCTTAACGGAGTGCTGCGGGTATTTGGCATTCAAGGGCACGTGGCCTATCCCCACAAGGCCAAAAATCCGATTCATGAGTTTGCAGCGGCCATGCATCATTTGGTGGACGAAGTGTGGGATCAGGGCAATGCACACTTTCCGCCCACCAGTTTCCAGATTGCCAATATCCAGGCCGGCACTGGTGCCGAGAATGTCATTCCCGGCCACCTGGATGTGCAGTTCAATTTCCGTTTTTCCACCGAGCTGACCGCTGGGGAGATTCAACAGCGGGTGAAGGGGATCTTGGATCATTACGGCCTGGATTATGAATTGGACTGGCGCCTGTCGGGCAATCCTTTCCTGACCGCGGGCGATGAAATCATCGGTTCGGTACAGGCAGCTCTGCAATCCGTGCTGGGAAGAAAAGCCACGCTTTCCACCGGCGGCGGCACTTCCGACGGCCGCTTCATCGCTCCTACCGGCGCTCAGGTACTGGAACTGGGACCTGTCAATGCCACCATCCACAAGGTCAATGAATGCGTCGCCATTGAGGATTTGGAAAAGCTGGCAATTATCTATGAGAAAGTATTGGAAAATTTGCTGTTGCGGGCATAGGGGGCACTGCTTTATTCGGAAGGAGCCAGAGGCAGGGGAAGCCCCCTTACCCAGTACGGTTGCTGATCGCGATAGTGGCGGGAAAAAGGGTGCCCGGATTGCCCGCCTGGCATATGGAGGATGCTTTCTTTGAGGTTACCGGGAACGGCGATCAATCGCATGCTGGCGCCGTAATCGGGGAGGGCGACGCGGACGCAATAGCGGCATCCGGCCAAGGGGTCTTGGGGCATGTCCAGCAGAAAAGCTAAAGCCGGGAGCCCCCGGCTCAAGGGGTGTTGAATGCTGGCGCGATTTACTTCCCCCCAGGTGATCTGATCGATGCTTTTCCCGTAATTGGTTTCCAGCGCTGCCTTTGCGGTCAATAAATGATGCAGGATAAATTCGTTCCAGTTGGCGAATTGTGGATTGGGCAGGAGTCTTGGGTGGCGCAGGCGGAGAATCTGGCGCAAGGGCTCTTCTCGTTTGAACCAGCCGTAACGGAAGTGAGGGTCGGTTTGTCTGCACGGGCTCAAAATCGGTGAGAATACCGCGTTTTCCAAGCCTTGGTGGAATGCTACCAGCAGGGGCAAACCACGGCTGCCGGTATCTGCTTCCCCATTCCAGTCATGAAGGACTTGCGCCAGTAACCTGTCGGTTTCTGGCAGGTCTGTCTGGTCGAGAACTTCCAGGGCCAGTTTCCGGTAAAATTCATAAAACCCGGCCTTGCTATCCAGTTGCAGGCTGAAGGCTTGCCGGGGGCTGATTTTGGATGGGGATTGGAGGGTTTCGGTGATGCGGTGGGCACGGAAACTGGTTGCATAGTTATGCCCAGGGTAAAGGGGGTAATGACAGCCGAGGGTGCGGTTGTTGGCGGTCACCAGAAATCCTGCCGGCGGGTCGATCAGGCGGGGTATGTCCGCGGCTGAAACCCATCCTTGCCAGCCAATATTCCCATTGGCCCAGTTTTGGGGCAGGGTGCCGTCAAATCCGTTGCGAAGGGGCAGCTTGCCGCTCAGGGTCCAGCCGATATGCCCCAGATGATCGGCCACGGCGGTATTGAGTACGGGTATGCCGGCCTGATTGAATAACGCCAATGCTTCCCCGACGGTTTCCACCTGGTCGATGTCGATGGCTTTCAGATCGACGGCCTGTGGATCGAAGGCGGTCCAGCGGATGGCCACGGGCCGGTTCAAAAGGGAGGCAGGCGCAACCGGTCCCCAGCGGGTGGCGCGGGCGGTGAACGTATAAGCAGGCTGGTGTTTTATCCGGATGACTTCCTCGAAGGTTTGAAAAGGCCGCCAGCCTTCCGGGGTGAGGTAGGCGTCAGGGTGGTGTGGATCGGTGGTCAGTGCCACCAAATCGATGACATCGGCCAAAGCATTGGTGAATCCCCAGGCGATATGCCCGTTGCTGCCGGCAATCATCAAAGGCACGCCAGGCAGGGTGATGCCATCAAGAGTGACATTGCCATATTGGAGGCGGGCCCGGTACCAGATATTGGGCACGCCTAAATGCAAGTGCATGTCGTTGGCCAGGATGGCGTGGCCGGTGCTGCTTTTCCAGCCGGCAATCGCCCATTGGTTGGAGGCGGCTTGCAGAGAGCGATCCACCAGATTCGTGGCGGTATTCGATTGCGCCAGCAGGGCGGCAAGGTCTTCCACCGGAACGGGCTGTCGAGGGCGCCGGCTGCATTGGCCGCCCAGCAGAGGGTGATCAAGGGAGTCTTCATCGGGGGTGAGAAATGCTGTCACGGCTTTGGGAAGTGATTTCTCCATGACGGCAAGCATGGATTCCTGGTTGCCCAGTTCATTGAGCATTTGAAACATGGCCAGGGACACCAATATGGTATCTTCACAAGTCCACTCTTCCGGATGGTAGCGGAGCAGCAGAAATTCCGGCGGCAGAATGGATTGCTGGTGCAACCAGGCGTTAACCCCTTGGGCATAAGCGCGACAAATGGCCTGTTGCGAGGGCGGCCAATGGCGGAAGATGGTTTTGGCGGCACGGTAAAAACCCAGCCTCCTTTGGCGGATGTCCAGCTTGAGCGTGGCGGCGCCGGCTATTTCCGATAACCGGCCGGTCATTTTGCGCCGGGTCAGATCCATTTGAAACAGGCGTTCAGCAGCATGGAGATAACCCAGGGCTTGGTAAGCAGCCAGCCTGGACCAGGCCTGGATGGCAGGGATTCCGAATGAATCGAATTCAACCCTGACCGGCCGGGAAAGACCAGGAATTTTGATTTCACTGTCATAACCCGGCCGGGAGGCGCAGAGCAGAAAGCCCCCGCCCGCGGCGAGCATCAGGATAAAAATGAGAATCGTCAGCAATCCCTTTGCAATCATCGCTGGCAAAGACCAGGGCATTCGCATGACCGCCGTTTCTCCCGTTCAGGTGATGTTGCCCGGCATTGAAGGCCCTCTCCCTCTGGGAGAGGGGCCGAGGGAGAGGGGGGAATCGGTTCCTGCGATTGGCCTGGGCAAAGACAGGAAGGGGGTGGGTTTGGTATGATTTCCAGTAATTTCATTGAATTGTTGAAACTCAAATTTTCAGGAGAAACACCATGGTACGTCTCACAACCCCGGTTTGTGAATTTGGCGCCAAAGCCCCGGATTTTGCTCTGCCCGGCGTGGATGGCAAGGTGTGGACCCGGGACGATTGTAGAGGGCCCAATGGCTTGTTGGTGATGTTTATCTGCAATCATTGTCCTTACGTCAAGGCGGTGATCGACCGGATTGTACGCGATTGCCGGGAACTTCAGGAATATGGCATCGGTTCGGTGGCGATTATGTCCAACGATACCGTCGAATACCCGGAAGATTCCTTCGAAAATATGAAGAAATTCGCCCAGGTCCACAATTTTCCATTCCCTTATTTGCTGGATGAGACCCAGGAGGTTGCCAAGGCCTATGGCGCGGTGTGTACCCCCGATTTCTTCGGATATAACAAAGACCTGGCGTTGCAATACCGGGGACGGCTGGATGAAAGCCGCAAGGAACCGGTG